>JASFBJ010000197.1 GCA_030149585.1 Desulfobacterales bacterium
CTAACACTTCCCTGATGATGTTTAATAATACCGTAAACTGTGGAAAGACCCAGCCCTACCCCGTAGCCCTCTTCTTTTGTGGTAAAAAAGGGTTCAAAAATATGGGGCAGGTCTTTTGACGAAATCCCTGTTCCTGAATCTGCAACCGTGATAACTACTTTGTTCTCTTTTTTATCGTAGTTTCCAAGCAGCATTATGGTGCCGCCCTTTGGCATGGCGTCAATGGAGTTAAATATGAGATTGATTATACATTGCTGGAGCTGGTTGAAATCACCTTTAAAAAAGGGGATATCCGGTTTAACATCAGGTATAATACCAATATTATGCAGCTTTGCCTTATGCCGGCTTAAAATAATGGCGCGCTGCAAAAGATCGGCAACCTTGATTTGCTCAAAAGATGGATTAGATTTTCTGGCAAAGGTAAGCAGGCTGGAAATAATCTGGGAACAGCGGCTGGTTTCGCTTTCCATAAGTTCAAGTTTCTGCTGAAATTGATTTTGGCTGGCTTTGGTTATTGGGCCACGGTTCAAAACGCGGATCATAAATTTGGTATAGTTAAGGATACCTGTCAAAGGATTGTTGATTTCATGTACAACACTTGCGGCCAACCTGCCAAGCGACATCATTTTGTCCTGGTGCAAAATAGTTGCCTGATTTGCAACTTCCCATTCAAGTTTACGCAGTTCACAAAGATCACGGAAAAAACAAACCACTCCGCTTTGCCTGTTTTGATCAAACAGCATGATAGCCGATGTTTGAACCGGAATAATATCCCCTGATTTTTTTAAGAGGCTGGTTTCATATAAATAAAGCCGGTTTTTTCCGCCATGGCTCTCTTGTTCCAGCTCTTTTTTCAGGCGTTCCCATTCTCCTGAAACAAAAAAAAGGCTGAAACCTTTCTTATCAAGCACATCTTTTTTTGTATAACCAAGCATCTGTTCCATGCTTTGGTTGAAAATAACGGTTGTTTCCCTTTCATCACACCCAAGGATTCCATCCATAGAGCTTTCAACCAGATTTTTTTGAAAGGCATAAGTTTTGATGAGTTCATGAGCATTTTTAGCCTTTTCTTTTTCCAGAAAGCGGGTATAGTTTTTGAGTTGCCGGCGGGAAGTATATCGTTTTTGAGCTCGTTTTAAGGAAAGAGACAGGAGATGTTCGTTGACAGGTTTTGTAATAAAATCAGAAGCATCCAGTTTAAGCGCCTGAACAGCTAAATCCATATCACCAAAGGCGGTAATCACAATAACTTCAACATCCGGGAAGTGCTTTTTAACAGCTTCCAGCACCTGGATGCCGCTTATTCCGGGCATGCGAATATCGGTAATAACTATTTGAGGTGCTGTTTCTTTACAAAGTCGTATCCCGGTTGCACCATCATGAGCAGTTATAACATAATATCCGGCATCTTCAAGAACCAGCGACATAACCTCACGAATATCTTCTTCATCATCAATTAAAACAATTTTCCATTTAATTGGATGTTTCATGAGGAATCCTTCCAATTAATTTTCAGGCCAAATAATTCTCAGACCAAACAGTTTTCGGGAAGGTTGAAATATATATTCTCAGTTTTTAGATATTACTATTTTCCAATGGTATTTTTTATTGTTTCAAGCAGCTTGTCCTGCTCAAAGGGTTTAGGGAAAAAGGCTACAGCCTTGTTAATGGAGTGCTCACGTCCAGACAATCCGCTTATGACAATTACCGGTATTTCTTTAAAATCTTTATTTTTTGTAAGCTTGCGATAGAATCTTGGGCCCCACTCACCGGGCATTTGCAGATCAAGCGTTATAAGGTCAGGTTTTTCTCTATTAAAAACATCAGCTCCAGCTATTCCATCAAAGGCTACGCATGTCTCATATCCATTATCGCGAAAAAGGCTTTCAAGATATTTAACAATAACATGGTCATCATCAATGATTAATATTTTTTTTGCCATTTATGACCTCGCTTTTGCCTTTGTCAGCATGCTTTTTTTTATTGAGGATTTATTTTATGCTATTACCACATAGCCCTTTGCTTGGCAAGAAGTTTTCGTTCCCAAGGAACGGGGGGAAAAAATAAGAGATCTCTATTTTTCAGCGGGATTTACGTATTGAGCGATATTGCTTAAAATAAGTTTGGTTTGTGATAACAAACCGGTTGTGGAAGCTTGTTTGAGCTGAGCTTTTAAAATATGATCCCGCGTAAACTCATATTGGTTTTTAGAGTTTGCCAGCAGATCTATTATCCCAAAAGGTTTTTTCTGATGAGCCTCTGAAAAATGAAGCGCTAAACCTTTTCCATAAAGATCCAGCCGTTTGACACCAGCTTTTATTGACATCACTTTCAGCATTATTTTTAAGAGTAAATTAGCGGTTTCTTCCGGCAATTTACCAAACCTGTCCAGAAGTTCGGCTTTTAATCCAGAGATCTCCTGCAGCTCAGTCATTTTAGCCAGGCGCCTGTAAATTGAGAGGCGCTGGTCAATATCCGGAATATACGACTCGGCAATAAAAGTTGACATAGCTAAATTGATCTCTGGTTCAAGGTCTTCAACAACAGGCTGTCCTTTTAACTCACTGATTGAATCTTCCATTAATCTTAAGAACATATCATAGCCCACAGCGGCAATATGACCCGACTGGGAAGCACCTAAAATTGCGCCCCCGCCCCGAATCTTTAAATCGCTCATGGCAATTTGAAATCCCGAACCTAAATCGCTATGTTCCATCAGGACTTTGAGCCGTTTGCGGGCATTTATGCTCAAAGAGCTCTCTTTTGGGATAAAAAGATAGGCAAAAGCCTGCTTATCAGAGCGGCCCACCCTGCCGCGAAGCTGGTAAATCTGCGACAATCCAAATCGATCAGCACGATTTACAATAATAGTATTGGCCGAGGAGACATCCAGGCCGGATTCAATAATTGTGGTACAAACAAGCATGTCGAGCTCATTTTTAAAAAAAGAGAACATAACTTTTTCGAGTTCATTTTCGCTAAGACGCCCGTGAGCAACACCCAATTTTATTTCCGGAGTTAATTTTTTTAAGTGATTGGCCATTTTGTAAATACTGTGAATATTATTATGTACAAAAAAGATCTGGCCTCCCCTCCGGAGCTCGTTTCTGACAGCTTCAATAATTACAGCATCATCAAACTCGGAAACATAGGTTATAATTGAGTGGCGATGTTCAGGTGGAGTTGATATAATGCTGATATCACGAATTCCCATCAAAGACAGATGCAGTGTCCTGGGAATAGGCGTAGCAGTCAGGGCAAGCACATCAACCGAATTTCTGATCTTTTTCAGTTTTTCCTTATGCGTCACCCCAAAACGCTGCTCTTCATCAAGTATAAAAAGCCCGAGGCTCTTAAAAGAGACATCTTTTTGAATTAAGCGGTGTGTTCCAATTATAATATCAATGGTACCGTCTTTAAGTTCCTTAATAATCCGGTTTTGATTTTTCCTGGATCTGAATCGGCTTAAACATTCAATTTTTAAGGGGTATTTTTCACATCTTGCCTTAAAAGTAGCAAAATGCTGTTCCGCCAGCACAGTGGTTGGAACCAGAATAGCCACCTGCTTATTATTATTAACCGCCATAAAAGAGGCCCTGAGGGCCACTTCAGTTTTGCCATATCCCACATCACCACAGATCAGACGATCCATTGGAACGGGTTTACGCATATCTTCCAGCACATCTTCTATTGCTTTGCTCTGATCAACTGTCTCTTCATAGGGAAAATTATCTACAAACTCAGCCATTTCAGAGACTGCAATATTATAGGAATCCCCTTTTTTAACCTTTCGTCCGGCATATAGTTTTAATAATTCACCGGCCATCTTTTCAGTTGATTTTTTAATTTTCTCTTTAATCCGTGCCCATGATTTGCCTCCCATTTTATCAAGAATCGGTTTATACCCATCAACCCCCATATACTTCTGGATCAAGCTCATCCTGTCTACCGGCAAATAAAGTTTATCTTCATCTTTATAAATAATCAGTAAAAAATCATTTTGCGACCTGTCAACTACAAGTTTTATCAAACCTTCATAACGGCCAATGCCCTGTCTGGTATGAACAACCAAATCACCCTGCTTTAAATCTTCAAAAACAAGCAGATCCGTTCGGGCCTTTTGGGTTGTCTTTTTTTTGAAATGGTATTTTTTGCCGAATATTTCAGATTCAGTGATATAGGCAATAGATTCTTGAGCCCAGACAAAGCCACCTGACAGCTCACCAAAACAGATAAAAGCCTGACCCGCGGAAGTTTTAACTTTATCCGCTATGTTATATAAAATCAGTTCAATACCATAGGCTCGTAAAATCGACTCCAGCCTGTGAGCCTGAGATTCAGAGCGAAAAACAAAAAATGAGGTAATTCCAATAGCTTGATTGCCTGTTACCCAATCAGCCAGCGGTAAAAACAGGTTTTCCTCCTTACGAGAATTTTTAAGCTGCTCACGAAGATCAGAGTTATCACTGGTGTGCATTTCACATACAACCGACTGAGATTCAGGCATGGCTGTCCTGGAAATGACAGGTAACATTTTAAAAGAAAAAGGTATTTTTTCAGAAATAAGGGCACTGGCTTCATCCCAGTCAAGATACAACTGACCGGGCTCAACGCAAATCCGCTGTTCATCGCGAGCCTGATAATAATTTTTTAAAATTCTTTCCCTTGCCGCAGCAGCGGATTTTTCCAGATCAGCAGGCTCAGATAAAATTATAAGGGCTTCATCAGGTATATAATCAAAAAAAGTGGTAAGCTTTGAAAAAATCAGGGGGCTGAGACTTTCCAGCCCTGGAAATATTCCCTCATTTTTAATGCGATCGACAATTTCCCTGACTGCTGAACTGGAAAGCTCGACAGCAGCGGCCTGCTCCCTGATACGGGCAATAACTGTTTTAAGATTTTCTTTTGGCAGGATAATTTCCCGGGCCGGCAATATCACGGCTTCATCAACAGTGGAAAGCGTGCGTTGTCCTGTAGGAGAAAAAAAACGCAGGGAGTCAACCATATCCCCATACAGTTCTATTCTAAGAGGCTCATCATAAAGCGGCGAAAAAACATCAATAATGCCCCCTCTAACGCAAAAATCACCTGGCTCTTCCACCAGCATGGTACGGATATAACCACCGATTACCAGTTTTTCTATCAACTTGTCCCTGTCAATTTCCTCACCACGCATAAGCAGTTCGGCAAAATTCAAAATTTCAGCTTTTGGGATAATCTTTTGCAAAACAGCTTCAACCGTCGTCACCACAATCAACGGAGCGCTGCTTTCCGAAAGCTGGTAAAGGGCTTTTATCCTTTTTGCCGCAGTTTCATTATGATAGGCCAGATATTTAAAAGGTAAAATATTATAAGGCGGGAAATAGACAATCTGAGCTGATTTTGTCGGCACTGATTCAGTTTGACTGAAAAATGCCAGATCATCTGTAAATTTTTCAGCATGCTCAACAGATGGCAGAATTATAATAATGGGTCTGGCCTGTTTTTGATATAATTTATATGTCAAAAAGGCCTGGCCTGATCTGTTTATTCCAGTGCAGTCGATTTTGGTTTGGCGCTGAAAGAGCTGCTCATTAAGCATTTCAATTGTTATTTTTTGGTAATTTTTTTGCTGGTAATGATGCATAGGTTTTAATTCATGTCCATGATAAAACTTTTTTTCTTGATAAAACCCCGGTGTTAGGTTAGTTATTGCCTGATTTTAAAAATAAATCAGCCGACGTAGCTCAGATGGTAGAGCAGCTGATTCGTAATCAGCAGGCCATCGGTTCAATTCCGATCGTCGGCTCCATAAAATAAACAAGGGATTAAGGTAGTTATGCCTAAGTCCCTTTTTTATTTCCCTTTTAATTTTGCTCTTTTTTTTGGCAACATATCATGAAGATATATCTTTATCTTTATTTTTTTTCAACAAATCAATTTCAGCTATGAAAACTACTTCCCAATTACCCAATTACTATTACCTGAAGTACATAAACAAGGTGGCTTTTTAACTGATTTTATCTGCTGGTTGTCCTTGAATTATCTGCTATATTCTTTTATAACTATCTTATTTAATTATAATATAATCTTTCACCAAATTTTATTTCCTATCCTGGCATCTCTATTGCTAAACTCTACTGCTAAACAAGAACATCAAGTTTGAAAAAAATAATAAATAATTTAGTATAATGGAGGTTATCATGAAAAAAACAGCAAAATTAACAGCAATATTTACATTTTTAATAATATTACCTTTTATGAGTACCAATGCCTTTGCTGATCTTATGCAAAGCGTGAACCTGAATCCTCATCCAATGCCGGAATCAATTATATTGCTGTTTTTTGGCGTCGGCCTGATCTGTGTTGGCGGGTATTTCAAAAAATCGTTTAGAGTTTGAATCTGTATTATATTAAAATCATTTAAATTATTCAGTTAACTTATTTTAAATCACTATTATTAGCGTTCATTGGTTTTTTATTCTATTTTGGAAATGCTTATGCAGTGAATAATGGTGCGAAAATGATGCCGGTGATTTAACCGTTGCCCCGGTTCCTGAGCCTGCTAGTATTTTACTTCTTGGTATTGGCCTTGTCGGTCTTGCCGTGTTCAGCCGAAAAAGAAAAAATGCCTGAAAAAAAAGGCTGCCGGAAAAACAAATTTCCGGCAGCCTTTTTATATTTTCTCCTACCAAGAAACTTCTTGTTTCTTATAGGAAAAAATGGCGCCGCGAAATATAAAGCTCGTTCCCACGCTCCAATCTTCGTCCTCGTTCCCACGCTCCAGCGTGGGAATGCATACCTGTATTACTTTTTTCCTAAATTCCAACGCTGGAGCGTAGGAACGAGGACGAATTAACTTCCCCAACTATGCATCACAGCTTCAGGCCATCTTTGCCCGATCTGTCTGATCTGAAACA
>JASFBJ010000198.1 GCA_030149585.1 Desulfobacterales bacterium
ACTTAGCCAAAAACTTAGCTTGGACAAATCAGCCTTAGCCGGCGAACCCGCCAGGGTTTTTTTAAATGGCTTAGCTGCCTATGATGCAAAACAATATAGCCGGGCAGCAAAGATATTCAGCCAACTGGCAAATCAGGGGATTACGAACAGTCAGCTCTTTTATAATACAGGCAATGCCTATCTAAAGGCTAAAGATTTAGGAGCGGCAATTTTATGGTATGAAAGGTCTATGCGCTTAAAACCAAATGATCCTGATCTTAAATTTAATCTGCAATATGCGCGTTCTCTTACCCGAGATGCTACAGGTGACCAGACCCTGCCTTTGAGCAGAGTTCTGTTCTTTTGGAAATATTTTTTAAATACAAAAACCATTCAAATCTGCGCGATTTTATTTAATGCTGTTTTCTGGGTGATTCTGTTTTATAGATACTGGAGACAAAAAAAATTGATAAATGGGCTATGCCTTAGTATGATAATTCTTTCCCTGGTTTTTACTCTTACCGGTTTTTATAATTTTTATGAAAAATTCAGTCAAAAACAGGCAATAATTCTGCCCGCTGAAATATCAATCCGCTCGGGTTTAACTGAAGAGTCTACCGAACTTTTTGTGCTGCATGCTGGAACAAAGGTGGATATTCAAAAAACAGATAATGAATATTGCCGGATCTATTTTTCCAGGGGTAAAATAGGCTGGGTACCAAAAGACCTGGTCGGTATTATTTAAAAAATTCTGTTTTACTGGTAACGGTTGATTTTACTGCATCCAGGGTTTTACTCAAGGCAAAAATTACATTTTCGCGGATATCACCGGCAACCACCAGCCCCATTATATCTTCACCAACCGCCAAGTCCTGCTCTTCAATAATTTCAATTAAAATTTCAATGATACCGGGTAATTTTTTATTTTCAGCAATCACCCGGCCAAGCAGCTCATGATCCACCTTGACCCGAAGCCCTGTAACCTGACGCCCATCCCTTGAAGTACCTCTTACAACTCCGTTATGACATAAAATCATTCCCGCCTTATCAAAGGACGGATGTTTTTTGATTTTATTTATCAAATTATTTATATCCATATTTTTTCAAATGACCTTTGCAGCTCTGTTTGATAAAAGATGCAAAATAAATATCCCAATACCAACTGTAACTGCACTGTCGGCAATATTAAAAACAGGCCAGTGATGAGTTCCCAGATAAAAATCTAAAAAATCAACTACCTCGCCAAAACGAAATCGATCAATCAGATTGCCTGTGGCTCCGCCAAAAATAAGAGCCAGTCCACCTCTTAGCCATTGATCAGTTTTGGATGTGTTTTTAAATAGATAAAAAATTAAACCCATGGCCAGTAAGGGTGCCAGAATAAAAAGAGAATACTGCAACCACGTAAAACCAGTATCGGCAAAAAGACTAAAGGCGCCCCCCTTATTATGAATATGGGTTAAGTCGAATAATCCGGGAATCACCTGCTTAGAATGATAAAGCGGTAAATATTTTAAAACCAGGGCTTTGGTAATCTGATCCAGAATCAGGACCATGCCTGAAATTAAAAAAAATCCGGGATATTTTTTTGATAAAAAATCAGGCACGAAAGCTTTCTTTATAATAAAAAAATGTTTTTTTAAATTCTTGTTTAATCATAAATTTATATGAAAATATATAGTTTTTCAGCAATCGGATGTGTCCAATTTATCAAGAACCGCTATGCAGCGACTGCAAATCGTCGGCTGAGCCGCAACCTTTCCTACGGACGCGTCATAAATCCAGCATCTCTCACATTTTTTATCTGTACTGGCAGTTACACTGATAAAAAGGTTTTCAATCTCAACGCTCTGATAAGCCTGGGGTAGAGTTTCTTTGGTTAATACAGCCTTGGAAATAATAAATATAGAACTCAAATCTTTGGCATACTCAATAAGCAGTTCAAATAATTCGCCCCTGGCGCTGATGGTTACGGCAGCATCCAGGGAATGGCCTATTATTTTTTTAATCCTGGCTTCTTCCAGGGCTTTTAAGACCTCATTTCTGACCTGGATCAAGCGCTCCCATCTGGCTGCCAGCTCATTATTAACACATGCAGAATCCACCGCAGGGAAAAGTTCCATATGAATACTGGCAGGCTGATTTTCAATTTTCGGCATAAATTTACGGATCTCTTCGGAAGTAAACGCCAAAATAGGAGCCATTAAACGGGTTATATAATCCAAAATGGTGTACATTGCAGTTTGAGCACTTCTTCTATCAACGGAATCAGGTAAAGAAGTATATAAACGGTCTTTTAGAATATCCAGATAAAAAGCGGAAAGATCCAAAGTGCAATAATTAGAAAGTGCATGATAAATCACATGAAACTCATAATCATTATAGGCTTTGCGGCTTTTTTCAACCAACTGCTGCAAAGTATGCAAGGCAAAAAGATCTATATCATGCATATCCTGCATGTCCACCTTATCTTTGCCAGGATCAAAATCACTTAGATTGCCAAGTATAAATCTGCAGGTATTTCTGATCCTGCGATATGCATCGCTTAACTGTTTTAAAATAATGTCTGAAATGCGGATATCATCCCGATAATCAGTGGCAGACACCCAGAGCCGTAGTATCTCAGCACCATATTTATCAATTACTTCCCTGGGCGCGACAATATTACCCAAAGATTTTGACATTTTTTTACCTTTCTGATCCACGACAAAACCATGGGTCAAAACAGCGTCATAAGGTGCCCTGCCTCTGGTTCCCACAGCTGTTAAAATAGAACTGTGAAACCAGCCCCTGTGCTGGTCAGTGCCTTCCAAATATAAATCAGCCGGCCATTTAAGATAATCCCTGGCTTCGAGCACTGCAGCATGACTAACACCGGAATCAAACCAGACATCCAGAATATCGTTTTCCTTGACAAATTTATCATGGCCGCAATTTTTACATATGGTGCCGGCCTCAAGAAAATCCTCAACCCCTTTTTCAAACCAGATATCAGCGCCATGCTCTTTAAAAAGATCATGAATGAGATCAATAACCTTTTGATCAATGTGGAGGGCCTCACATTTTTCACAATAAAAAATCGTAATTGGAACTCCCCAAAAACGCTGACGAGATAAACACCAGTCCGGCCGATTTTCAATCATGCTGTAGATTCGTTCTTGTCCCCAGTGAGGAATAAACTGAACTTTTTTTATAGCATCCAGGGTTTGCTGCCTGAGTCCCAGCTTGTCCATGGAAATAAACCACTGGGGCGTGGCCCGAAATATCACTGGTTTTTTACAGCGCCAGCAATGAGGATAGGAATGCGAAATATTTTCCTGGGCCAGCAGGGTATTGGTGTCTTTAAGTTTAGCGATGATGTCGTCATTGGCGTCAAAAACAAATTGTTTTTTAAAAAACTCAACTTCATCAGTGAAACAGCCCTGAGCATTTACCGGAGAATAAACAGGCAGGTCATATTTTATACTGATTTCATAATCTTCCCGGCCATGTCCAGGCGCAGTATGAACGCAACCAGTGCCGGCCTCTAAGGTAACATGAGGGGCTAAAATAATCATTGAATCCTGCTCATAAAACGGGTGACGGCATTTTTTATATTCCAGTGAAGCTGCTTCAAGCTCTCCTAAAATAGAAAATTTATCCAGTTTAAAAGTCTGCATGCAGCTTTCCACAAGATCCCGAGCCATTATCAAAACCTCACCCCCGGCAGTTTCTACTGCCGAATAGATAAAGTCCGGATGCAATGCAACGGCCAGATTAGCCGGCAGTGTCCAGGGAGTGGTAGTCCAAATTACCATATAAACAGATTTGTCTGTCAGGGCCGCAAGCTGATCCCCAAGATCATCGCGAATTAAAAATTTTACGAACACCGAGGGCGAATTTTCATCTTCATACTCAATTTCTGCTTCAGCCAGGGCGGTTTGGCAGCTGCAACACCAGTGAATCGGCTTTTTGCTTCTGTAAAGGCTGCCGTTTTGGGCAAATTTATAGCACTCTTTGGCAATGATGGCTTCATAAGGCAGGTTCATGGTAAGATAGGGATTTTCCCACTCACCCATTACTCCCAGACGTTTAAATTCATTCCGTTGAATATCGATGAATTTTTCAGCGTATTTCCGACAGCTCTTGCGCACTTCAACCTGAGACATATGATGAATCTTATCCCCCAGTTCTTTTTCAACATTATGTTCAATGGGCAATCCATGACAGTCCCAGCCCGGAACATATACAGAATCAAAACCAGCCATTTGACGGGATCGGACAATAATATCTTTTAAAATTTTATTTAAGGCTGTACCAATATGAATATTACCGTTTGCATAGGGAGGGCCATCATGCAAAACAAATAGTTCCCTCCCCTTGGACATATTGCGAATATTCTGATAAAGATTCATCTCTTCCCAGACAGCGAGCTGTTTAGGCTCCTGCTGGTTCAGATTGGCTCGCATGGAAAATTTGGTTTTAGGAAGATTCAGGGTTTTTTTATAATTCATAACTGCCTCCACAGCAAAATATTATTAAAAACCATATTTTGTATTTCTAAATGGACTTTATGTCAATAAATATGTTGCTGGGAACCATCAGGCTATTAGATAAATAATGGACTCAAACAAGAATTTATTCCTGTGGCTTAACCGGCAAATTCTGTGGCGTTTCCTCTGTTATCGGGGTAGTGCTTGAGGAAGTAGCGTCAGGGCGGCGTCTGATTCCATCTACTGAGCCAAAATAATAATGAATCCCGGCAGATAAAAACGTATCAGAGTCAGTCTCAAAGGTAGTATTATCATTATAATCATAAATTTTTAAACCAACTTCGGTGGAAAAACCCAGATTGGGTAATCCGCTCAGAAAAAATTCAAGTCCCACAAATCCCCCCAGCCAGAAGGCCGTATCATCGTCACCCTGATCAGGGTCTACATTTGCAATGCCGGTTCCTCCGCCGACGTAAACATACATATTTTCTTCATCAATCATTTTCATAAGGACCTTACCGCCCAGATCAATTTCATTAACATCGTCACTAAAGGAAAATCCAGCCATAGCCTGCAAACAAAGATTGGGATTCAGCCAATATTTTACCGAAATAGCATCGTTTTCGTTTGGACTTAACTGGGAGTTAAAGCCAACTCCAATCTGTTGATTAAGATCTCCGGCATAACCTGTTCCAATCATTAATAAAACCATAATAGTCAAAATACAAATTTGTTTGATAAGCTTCATAACTCCTCCTAATGTTTTTTTATATTTAAACAGCCCTGGTTAATAACAGCTTACAAAAGTTCAAATGTTTTCTGCGAACTCATTTTTCAGACAATATAGCATAACCTCTAATGATAATGTCAAGCTATAGGTTTTCTGCAGCAATTATTACGGAACAGGATATCAGGAAAGCAGCATTAGGAACGAGGACGAAATAAGATTACCCCGCTGTAGACAGCGGGGAATTAGAGCCATTTTATCAAATTATTCAAAATAATATAAATTACAGGATATATTTACTGATAATTTCTTTCATGATCTCGGTGGTTCCACCTCCAAGTGATAAAATGCGGTTATCACGGTAAAGCCTTTCAACAAGAAAGCCTCTCATATAGCCGTAGCCGCCAAATATCTGAACAGCATGGTTGGTCACTTTATCACTGACATCACAGGCAAAATTTTTGGCCATTGAAATTTCTTTGACCTGGTCAACGCCGGCGTCTATTTTTGCTGCAATGCGATAGGTAAATTCTTTGCTTACTTCAATTAAGGTGGCCATATCAACCAGTTTATGGCGGTTAACCTGAAAACCGGCAAGGGTTTTACCAAATGCCTTTCGTTCTTTAGAGTATTTTAAAGCTTCCTCATAGGCCATCTCGGCAGTTGTATTTGCCATGACCGCAATCTGAAGTCGTTCAAACTGAAAATTTTGCATAATGCCATAAAAGCCCTTATTCTCTTCTCCCAGCAGATTGGCTACAGGCACTTTGCAATTATCAAAAAATATTTCCGCTGTATCTGAAGGCCACCACCCCATCTTTTTTAATTGAGTGGGAGCTGAAAAGCCTGGGGTCGCGGATTCAATGACTAAAAGGCTGATGCCATGAGGGCCTTCTCCACCGGTTCTTACCGCGCAAGTGATCTGATCAGCCCGATTACCGGCAGTGATAAATGTTTTACTGCCGTTTACAATATAATAATCGCCTTTTTTTACTGCTGTTGTTTTAAGATTGGCAACATCTGAACCACCGCTTGGTTCTGTAATGCCCAGGCCGGCAATTCTTTCACCAGATAGAACTTTAGGAATAAACTTTTTTTTCTGTTCTTTTGTGCCAAGCTTTAAAATTGGGGGAATGCCGATATTAAGGACACCCAGGGCTGCTGCCAGTCCTAGCGAGCCGGTACGCGCCATCTCTTCGAAATTCGCGATTTGAAAAAATATATCGCCTGGCGTACCACCATACTCTTCAGGATATCCTACTCCCAAAAGCCCTACCTCTCCTGCTTTTTTATAAAGCTCTCTTGGAAAGGTGCCGGCTTCTTCCCATTCATCAATAAAAGGCTTAATTTCTTTTTTGACAAAGTCTTTTGCTGATTTCCGGAAAAGATCATGTGATTTGTTGAAATACTTTTGATAAGTTGCCTTTGTGCTAAATTCAAAACCCATTTTTCCCCCTTTTTTTGATGTTTTTACCTACGCCAATTAACTGCTATTTCTTTTCAAGAATTTACATAATATTAAAATTAGAGTAATAAAACCGACTTGAAAAAATAAATTCCGTTTTGATTCAGCATAGTTCAAAGCGGAATTGTTGAAAATATGGATTGAAGAACTATAAAGATCAAATATTTATATAATCTTTAGACTAATGTTTTAGGGTAATTCTCGTTTATTATCGGATAGTTTTCTTTTTGCCCTATTTTTC
>JASFBJ010000199.1 GCA_030149585.1 Desulfobacterales bacterium
CTGATCTGCACAACAGTCCCCTCTCCCCGCGCCTCAAAAGCATTTAGCAGCAGATTTTCCAGGATGGAAAAAAGAAGCTCAGGATCTGTACTTACCTGGATTTCGCTTTTACATTCAATATTGATCTCCATTGATGAAAGCTTTGTCTTCAGCCTGCGGCGGCAATCCCGCAAGAATCGGCAAAGTTCAAGGTTCTGCCATACCGGCGTGATTTCGTCTTTCAATGTCCCCAGGCGCTGCTCCACACGGCCCATTCTTCTTAAAGCGTCATCTACCAGTTCCAGCATGTCCTGCTGGAACTCAGGTTCATGAATATGCTCCGGGGCATTTTCCCTGAGCAGAGAGAGCATGGTGGCCGCATTCTTTATGTCATGCAGGACAAAGGCTGACAGACGATTCCAGGCCTGCTGCTCCCGGGCATGAGCCAGTTTCTCGGCCATACGCACGACAAGCAGGGCAGAGGCGGTCTGAGTGCCAAGGACTTTTAGCAGGTCAAAATCATCATGGCCGTACTGTCCTCCGGTAAACTCCGGTCCAAGACCAATCAGCCCTGCAAGCTTTTTGCCAATAGAAACAGGAGAAAGGAGTATCAGATTCAGGGAGGTCAGGAAGGCATCTTTGTTTTTTGCTGCCTTCTGCCATGCCGGGTCAGGTTCTTTGTCTTTAACGTGAAAATGGGAATGGGTCTTGATATATCTCACGAGAGGATCATTTGAAGCAATACCATTTTCATTACTATGGATGCCGAGATTTTCAGGGGAAGAAACCAGCCTGTACCCCTGAGACGAATCCCCAAGCCAGATAAAAATCTTTGTTGTATAGAGAGACTCAGCCAGCACCTGACGCAGGGCATTAACAACATCGGCCTCGGTCATGGCGCCCTGGAGCTGCTGCGAAAGGGCCAGCCACTCATCCCGGTATTCGTATTTGTTGATATAGAAATGGGTGCTGATAAAAAAGTGTACCCGGCGGCGTATTTTTCCGGAGAAGGCAAAGATGACGGCAGCAACAGACCCCAGAGCAACAAACAGCCACTTCAGGACAAAGGACATCTGAAGCCCGAAGGTGCGCATAATCAGGGAGACCATCCCGAAACCTAAAAGATAGGCGCCAAGAAGGGACGGAACAACAAAGGAATAGACCACCTTCCTGGAAATAAATATCTTGCGGTTCAAAAGCCGGTGGCGAGCCACTGCATAGGACATTAAAGTCCAGCCAAAAAATAAAAGCGCCGCAAGCAGCAAAAAATGTCTCGGGGCAATGGTTAGATATGTTAGCCGATAGGAGGCACCCCAGGCCACGGTTACGCATATCAGGTAACCGCCGATTACCAGGAACTTGTACTCCCAGCGCCGCGCTACATCTATGGCGCGCCAAAACTGCTCCATTCGCCAGGCTGCATAGAGAACCGTTATCAGGATAAAGACACCCGAAAAATATACCGGGCTGTAAATATTAAAAGCTATGGTTGCATCGGATATTTTGACCAAAGATCGGTAGATCAGAAAATAGCCGGCCGCTGCCGTCAACACTGCACCAATAATAATTTCAAGCAGAAAATTGAGCCGGGATTCACGCACGGCTTCAACCGTTGCATCGCGCAAGCGCAGGGCCATGGAGAGCCATATAAGGGCAAAGACGATTTCGGAAAAAAGAATTAACTGAACTACCTGCGTTTCTATGTGAGAGGCAAGATAGAAATATTCTCCAGCGAGCAGAGGCAAACCAAGCAGAGTATTAACCAGCGAGAGAGAAAATCTTCGCTCACCACTGTTCAGGCGAAGGCCTGAAAGCCCTGAGAGTAACAGCAATAAATTCAGTGTATAAAAAAAGGGTATCAATATGAAATACCTTAATCAATCCTGTGCTTTTTTAGAAGATCATGGAGAGTGGGCCGGCTGGTCTCAAGGAGTTTCGCGGCCTGGCTGATATTATTGCCGGTCAGAGCCATGGCCTGGCGGATGGTCTCTATCTCGGCCGCTTCCCTCGCCTGTTTTAATGTGGACAGTTTTTGTTTTTTCGGTTCTACCCGAGCTTCTTTCAGATCCATGTCAATGGGGTCGATGACCCTTCCGGGGTTGGTTCCCAGGGCCCGGCGGATACGGTTCCGGAGTTCCCGGACATTGCCGGGCCAATCATACGCCGTAAGAGCGGAGATGGCGGCCGGCGAAAGGATTACCTGCCCCCGTCCAAGGGACAGGATCTCCTCACCAAGAAAGTGATGGGCCAGGACAAGGATGTCTGCTGGTCGTTCCTTGAGGCTGGGGACAGTTAGGGGGACGACGTTAAGCCGGTAGTAGAGGTCTTCTCGGAAGGCCCCCCTTTTAACGGCATTTTCGAGATTAATATTTGTGGCGGCAATGATGCGGGCGTCCAGGGTGATGGTTTTTGTTCCCCCCAGCCGTTCTACTGTGCCTTCCTGAAGGAAACGCAGAATTTTTACCTGCATGGCCAGAGGGAGTTCACTAATCTCATCCAGGAATATTGTCCCCTTGTCTGCCTGCTCAAACCTGCCTGATTTTCTTCCAGCCGCCCCGGTGAAGGCCCCCTTTTCATGGCCGAATAGCTCACTTTCCAGTAGGTTTTCCGGTATGGCCCCGCAGTTTATGATCACCAGGGGCTTTTTGGCCCTGCTGCTCAGGCTGTGGACCGCGCTTGCAGCCATCTCCTTGCCGGTGCCGCTGGCTCCGGTGATGAGTACCGGATAATCAGTCCCGCTCACTTGCCGGATACGGTCGAACAGATTTTCCATGGAGGAGGAAACTCCAATCATACCACAAAGAGACCCTCCCTTGCCCGTTTGCTGCTGGAGACGTTGGTTTGCCTCTTCCAGTTCATGAAGTCTGAAGGTCCGTGAAAGGATGATATTCAGCAGCTTCAGGTCAATGGGCTTTTCACAGAAGTCGATTGCCCCAAGGGCAACTGCCTTGACCGCATTTTCCTCTTCGGCATTACCGGTGATAACGATCACCCTGGTTTGAGGGGAAAGGGTGACTATCTCCTCCAGGAGTTTAAAACCTTCTTTCGGGGTATCCGGGTGGGGCGGCAGGCCCAGGTCCAAGGTGACAACCGGAAAGGCGCCGGACCCCAGCAAAGGTCTTGCTTTATCCGCTTTAGAGGCAATGGTTATTTCATATTCCTTACCAAGGCCCCACTTAAGCTGCTTGGCAACTGAAATTTCATCTTCAATAATCAGGAGTTTATTTTTTGTCATATCGTAAAAAAGCTTCGGGAGACTCCCAAAGTTTGACAATTACGGGAATATTTATAAGTCTCCAATTATGTGAACTGCCCAAAGTTTACAAAAAAGGAGACTTTTGATGAACGATTATAAAAAATTAACTCATACGACTTGGGAAAGCAAGTGTCATTTTGGTTGGATTTCAAAATATTGGAAGAAAGTATTAGGTATTTCCCTGAAAATAAACTACCCTGTCAGAGGATCAATGAGGACATCCCATTTAGGCAGTGACTTTGAACGTTGAACTTTCCATCGGGTTTATTGCCACCGGGGTAGAGACGATGCATGCATCGTCTCTACAGGTCGAAATGTTGACAGATGAGTTTTATTTATAGAGGGTAGAATATTTTCAGTAAAGTCCCTTATATGGCAATTTAAGAAAATACCTTGGAGAAGTTTTTAAAGAATTGGCATTATATAAAGAATCAGAAATATTGGAAGGGAGTTGCGCGTCGAAAATACAAGGCGTTTGTAGCCAAAGGCAGTGAAATTATTTATGTGACGGTCTTATCATCGCTAATTGATAGTGCTCGCTGTGCAGGAGCAACTCTTTCTACACTATCAACTTTTTGAAATCCTCTTGGCAGCATTCGACCGCGTCTGCCGCGATCCCCCATATATTCGTAGAGCAAACCAAATGTTAATTTAAATTTTCGTTTTCCAGAATAGATAATCAAGGCGTCAAGCTCATTGATTAGAACAAGATGGCTAATAAATTCAATTCTCTGCAAGGCTCTTTTAGGAGGAATACTAATAATTTTATTGCCTTTTCCCTTTGAAAGTACCGGAAGCCTGGAAAGTTTAAAAATCAGCATGCGCCCCTCATTGGTTATTGATACCAGAAATTTATTATTGACTGAATCAATATAAAGTGGAGTCAAAGGTATGGCTCCTTTAGATAGTTTTAACAGAGCTTTGCCTTTTTGGTTTTTAGTATATAATTTTGACAGATCAGTCATAAAACCATAACCTGCGTCACTGGCTATTAATAGTTTTTGTTCCGGCGGCCCTAATAAAACTGATTTGAAAACAGAGTCCGGCAAAGGGCTTAACCGGCCGGTTAAAGGCTCGCCATGGCTTCTGGCAGATGGCAGGGTGTGGGCGGCTAATGAATAGGATCTTCCAGATGAGTCAATAAAAACAGCCAGTTGATTGCTTTTGCCTCTTGCTGAGTGCAAAAAATCATCACCTGCTTTATAGTTGAGGTTTTTTGGATCAACTTCATGGCCTTTAGCAAATCTGACCCAGCCGTTTACCGATAAAATAACAGTAACAGGTTCGATTGGGATAAGCTCTGCCTCCGAAATTGCTTGAGCTTCCCTGCGAAATATAATCTGAGTTTTACGCTCATCTCCATATGCTTTCCCATCTGCGATAAGTTCTTTTTTTACCAGATTTTTAAGCCGTTTTTTTGAAGACAGGATATTTTTTAAAGATCGCTGCTCTTTAGTTAATTTATTTAATTCATCTTTAATTTTAATCTCTTCGAGTCTGGCAAGGTAGCGCAGGCGCAGTTGAAGAATCGCCTCAGCTTGAGAATCGGAAAGTCTAAAGGTTTTTATCAAAACTGTTTTGGGATTTTTACGAGTTCTGATTATTTTTATAATTTCATCAATATTAAGATACGCGATAAGTAGACCTTCAAGAAGATGAAGTCGTTTTTGGACTTTATTTAATCTAAATTCCAGTCGTTTTTTCACTGTACTAATTCGGAAGACAAGCCACTCTTTAAGCAAACTTGCCAGATCTTTTACCTTGGGCCGACGATCCAGACCAATAAGGTTAAGATTGATTCGATAAGACCGTTCAAGATTTGTTGTGGCAAATAGATGGGCCATTAATGCTTCTTTGTCCACTCGATTGGAACGGGGAATTATTATAAGGCGGATTGGATCTTCATGGTCGGATTCATCTCTTATATCAGCAACCATTGGCAGCTTTTTATTATTCATCTGGAATGCAATTTGTTCAAGAACCTTAGCCGGCGACACCTGGTAAGGCAGAGCAGTAATGACAATCATGCCATTTTCCTTTTCATAAACAGCGCGCAATCGTATGCTTCCCTTGCCTTTGCGGTAAATATCAATGATATCCTTTTGGGGTGTGATTATCTCTGCCCCAGTTGGATAATCAGGCCCCTTAATATGTTCACAGATCTCTTCAATTGTGGCTTCAGGTGAGGCTTCAGGTTTTTCAAGTAAGAATAGACATGCCGCAACCACCTCATTAATATTATGTGGAGGAATGTCGGTGGCCATTCCAACTGCAATGCCGGTACCTCCATTTAGTAAAATATTCGGCAATCTTGCAGGCAAATTAAGAGGTTCAGACAAGCTGCCGTCAAAATTGGGTGCCCAATCTACAGTACCCATTTCCAGCTCGGATAAAAGAATTTGGGCATAGGTAGAAAGCCTTGCCTCAGTATAACGCATTGCTGCAAAAGATTTTGGATCGTCTGGAGCTCCCCAGTTTCCCTGACCATTGATTAGCGGGTAGCGATAGGAAAAAGGCTGGGCCATCAATACCATTGCTTCATAGCAGGCCGAATCCCCGTGTGGGTGATATTTTCCAAGTACATCACCAACTGTGCGGGCTGATTTTTTATGTTTTGAAGTGGCTTTTAGCCCCAGTTCCGACATGGCGTAAATAATTCGGCGCTGCACAGGCTTTAAGCCGTCTCCAATATGCGGTAAGGCTCGATCCAGGATTACATACATGGCATAATTCAGATAAGCCTTTTCAGTAAATTGTTCCAGGGGTATTTGCTCTATACCATCATTTGATAAGGTTGTATTATCGATAATAATTTTTTCCATCAATTTTAGATCCATTCATTTTTCAGGGCTTAGTTACAGGGCTTCTGTCAGGTTTCCTTTGTTTTCAAGCCATTTTCGACGGTCTGAAACCTTTTTTTTAACCAGGAGCATATCCATAACTGAAAATTTGTTTTCTTCAGGTTTAATTATTAGTTGTACCAGCCGCCTTGTATCAGCCGCCATGGTAGTCTCTCGTAGCTGGATTGGATTCATTTCTCCTAATCCTTTAAATCGTTGAACATTAATTTTAGTCTTTTTATTTTTAGCTGCTAATCGTTTTATAATGGCATCTTTTTCCTCTTCATCCAAAGCATAGTGGACTTTATTACCCATATCTATTCGATAAAGGGGCGGCATAGCTACATAAATATTACCGGCTCTAACCAGTGGCTGAAAATGTTTTAAAAATAATGCACAAATCAGGGTTGCAATATGCAATCCATCTGAATCAGCATCTGCAAGAATACATATTTTGCTGTATCGTAAATTTTCTATATTTCCAGAACCAGGCTCAACTCCAATTGCAACTGCAATATTATGAACCTCTATGGAATTTAATATCAATAAGGAATCTGTTTCCCATGTATTTAAAATTTTACCTCTAAGAGGCAAAATTGCTTGAGTTTGACGATCCCTTGCCTGTTTTGCAGAGCCACCTGCTGAATCCCCCTCTACCAGAAAGAGTTCACTTAGTTTCGGGTCCTGGCTAATACAATCGGCTAATTTTCCTGGTAAGGCCGGGCCCGATGTAATTTTTTTTCTAGGTATTTTTTTACTGGCTTTAATTCGTTGGCGAGCATTATTAATAGCCATTTCAGCT
>JASFBJ010000032.1 GCA_030149585.1 Desulfobacterales bacterium
AGAAAATATATTTATTTAACACGTTGGAAAGTATATCTAAAAACTCACAACATAACTAAACTCACAACATAATGACCCCTAATGATAAAAGAGAAGAGTTAAACATTGATTTTGTCTTATCAAAAGAGAGTTTAGAAGCTTAAAAATATAACTGGAAAACTAAAAACATACGTATAAAAAGCAGATCAATATTAATAAAGGGTCAAGAGTAGAGGTGACCCCATTCTTGCTCGTGAACTTGCTTTCAGGGCTGGTGTAGGGTCTATCCTTATACCCAACGTGCTGGATTTTAACTCGCCTCCTTCCTTGCCGGACAGCTATGCGGATGATATGAGACAGGAGTTGGGAATAAAGGAAAAATCCACGCTTTTGCTTCAACCCACGCGCATTGTACCCCGCAAAAGGATTGAAATGGCTATTACATTGGCACGGCGAATGAACACGGAATGTGTAGTTGTTGTTACGCATAAATCAGGTGACGAGGGCATTAAATATCAGATGTTTCTCAAAGAATTTGCCGATCTCATCGGTGTAGAGTTCTTATGCGCAGCGAACCGGTTTAATTATTTACGTCAAACAACACCTGATGGACGAAAGGTCTATTCAATAGCCGATGCATACAGGCAGGCAGATCTTGTGACTTATCCATCAGCGATTGAAGGATTTGGAAATGCATTTTTGGAAACAATATACTACCGCCGGCCTATTGTGATGGAAGCCTATGAAATCTTCAAATGTGATATTCAACCAAAAGGGTTCAATATAATTTGGTTTGAAAATTTTATAAGCTGGGAAATCGTTGAACAAACCCAAAAGATACTCTGTAATCCTGACCTGGCCCTTGAATGGTCAGATCAGAACTATAAACTCGGCCTCCGTTATTATTCATATCACATGTTGGAAAAGAGACTGGTCGCGCTGCTTGAGCACTGTATGAGTAGATGATGAGCAAAATTTTTATACTGAATTCAGCATATTGCTAAGCCCAAAGGATTTTGCTAAAAAAAAGAATTGACAACCAAAATTTATTTATGCATAAATTTATTGTCGTCCGGGGAGGGCACAAAATATGGAGGTAATATTATGGAATTAACACCATGGAGACCGTTAGGGATATTTAGTTCAAGGCGTAACGAACCAGACAGTCTCTGGAATCGTTTTCTTCGTGAAACTCCGTCTATGGGAACATTTACAGAGGAATGGCTCCCTTCCGTAGATATCTCAGAGACCACGAAAAACTTTATCCTGAAAGCCGAACTTCCAGGTCTGGATGCCAAAGACGTGAAGGTAAGTTTGTCAGGAGATCTCCTCACCATAAAAGGTGAAAAAAAAAGGGAAGAGGAAGAAAAGGACGAGCACCATCATTTTGTTGAGAGATACTCCGGAACATTCCAGCGTTCCTTTCAACTCCCGACATCCGTCAAAGGGGATAAGGTGGAGGCAACCTTTGACAAGGGAGTTTTAAAGGTGAGCGTACCAAAAGCAGAAGAAGCGGAAAAAAAGGAAATTGAGATCAAGGTCAAATAAATATTTATCCGCCCTCCCCTATGATAAAATGAGTGAAGTCCATGATTTACTGTATTCAATTGCAAAAAATAATCAATCGTAATTTTTAATATTTCCTGGTAGAAAATTTATTTACCATTTCCTGATAGGTCAGCTTGGTGCCCCCAAAAATATCCAGAGCACTGCCAACCGTAAAATCCAGGTGGCCTGCTCCCAGTTTTTTTATCAGACGAATATCTTCCAGAGAACAAATACCTCCTGCATAGGTGATAGGAATTAAAGACCATTGTCCTAATAATTTCACCAGATCGGTTTCAATCCCCTGGCATTTGCCCTCTACATCAGCTGCATGAATTAAAAATTCATCACAAAATAATGACAACTTATCCAGAAGTCCGGGAGCAATCACCTCACGGCTAAAAGTTTGCCAGCGGTCAGTTATAATAATATATTCATCTGCACGACGCCGGCAGCTTAAATCCAGAACCAGATGTTTTTTGCCGATAGCTCTGGTTATCTGCTTTAGCCGATCATAATCAATGACCCCGTTATGAAAAACCCAGGATGTTATGATCACGGCGCCGGCGCCGGCATCGAGCCACTGTTTTGCATTAGTAATATTTACGCCACCGCCTAACTGCATCCCGCCTGGCCAGGCAGCCAGGGCTTGGCAAGCGGCTTCTTTATTGCCGGGCCCCAGCTGGATGATATGACCTCCTGTAAGATTGTCCCTGTGGTAACGCCTGGCAAACCATTGGGAGGATTTTTGAGATTCGAAATTGGTTAGAGGCGATTCACCTGGTTTGTCGGTTAAGGTAGATCCGATAATCTGCTTAACAATTCCCTGATGAAGATCAATACATGGTCTAAAACGCATAAATATTTTCCATTAAGCGATAATTGAAAATTTTACTATAGCGAAAAGCTCATCCAAATACAATTTAAATCTATTTAGGTAGCGCCATAATATACTCATCTTTTCTTGAGATATGTGAAATTACCGGACATTTTTTTCCTAACCTTTTTAATAATTTCTTGATAACAATCCTTTCCCCCATTATATTCTATTTTTCATAGCATAAAGATATGAAAATGGTCTGCACTTTTGATCTTTTTCATCATTTATAATAATCGTAATTTGCGCCTTGTTTTCAAGGATCGATAATGCAAGTAAAATTTGCTGCCGGCAGGACTTGTAAATAGATGAATAATCTTTTAAAAAAACTGGATTTAGAAATTAACAGGCTTGCCAATAAACTTTGTTTGCCTGATGAAGATGAGCTTGCATCCTGGTCCAAAGTTATTAGAAGCAAACTTTTGCCCAAACTGGGAGAAAAATACCCATTAGCAGTTGCCATTTGCGGCGGAGGTTCAGCCGGAAAATCCACTCTTTTTAATTTTTTAGCTCAGGCAAGACTCTCGCCGGTTGGTGGAAGGGCTGGAATAAATAGACGTGTTCTTTTGGCCTTTAACAACACCTGTCTTGACCAGAACCATTTTTTGGAAACATTATTTATGCCTTACAAAGGCATTCCAGAAAAATTAAATAAGCAAAAAGAGCTTTTAAAACCAGGGCCCCCGCTTTATACAACAAAGAGTTCTATTCCAAATAATCTTATTTTAATTGATACTCCTGATTTTGACACAGGACGTCTAGGAAAGTTTGATAATCGTGAACTGGCTCATCAGGCCTTGGAATCTGCCGATCTTTTGATATATATTTTCACAAATTCCAATTATAATAACCAGGAAAATACCAGGTACCTATCCCAAATACTCACAAAAATAGGAAAACGGAAATCTTTTCTGGTTTATCGGGTTTACCCTGATTTTAAAAACCAGGAAGTCATTGAGCATGCCTTAAAAGTGGCGCGTAATATTTATGGAGCAGATTATAAAAACTATCTTTTGGGTATCTACCGTTGTGATGAAGAAAATGCAGCTGCTTTAGACTCAAAATTATTAAATTTACGTTCCATCAATTATATAAAGGATGATAAAAGAAATGATGAAAAAATATTGCTCTCTGAAAAATTAAAGAATCTGAACCCGGCAGAGTTAAGAGCTGAATTATTGCAAACTGCTTTTACTGATATTCTTGATAAAGCCCGCCAGATATATTTTGAAGCCGTAAATTCCCGTAATGACCTGCAAGTCTATTTTAATATTTTGCAAGTCATCCAAAGCAATGGGGTCAAAAAAGCCCTAAGTCATTTCCCGATGAACGCACTTTTAAAGCGTTTTGCAGAGATCTGGCTGGAGGGTGATCCAGCCTATATCCGCATTATGCGCCAAACCGGTTATTTGGTAGAACTTCCTTATAAAGCGATTATAAAATCTGCACGCTGGATAAAAAAGGGTTTTGGAGAACCAATAAAGCCTCCTTTGCCAAAAGAATTTAGCGACCAGGTTGAAAAAGATCTGATAAAAGCTGCTAATGATCTTTATCAGCAGATTATTAACGATAAGCTGATTATTAAATTGGATTCAAATGATCCTGCAGATAAACAACCAGATAAACAAATGGATGCTTTGACAAACTGTATCAGAGATTTCAAGAAAAATCATGATGGGCCTGATGCCGATCTTTTTAAGCAGGAAATAAACGGCAAAACTGTTTTACAAATTCCAATTCATCTATCGATTATCAAGACACAGGAAAAATTAAAAGCCAGAAACTGGCAGGATATTTTAAATGGAATTTTAGCGCAAAAAGGCAAAATTATTTCAATATCAAAACAGATTGAAAATGACCTTAAAGCTCAGGCTGATAATTTTCGCAATCAGATGAATATTACTGATAAAGTGCGTGAGGCTTTAGCCGCTGTATTAAATGTATTACCGGCCTCAGTTGCAATAACCTATATTCTGGCTACAGGTGATCCAATAGGAGCTACTGGTTTAAAAGTTAAGCTGACCGGATTATTCGGCATTAAGGATCTCTATGCTCTGATCGCCATTCCAGCTACGGCCGGCATGAAAGAGGCTGATCGTAAACAGTTGGAGAGTCTTTTGGCGCCTGTTGCCGCAACCTGGCTAAACAAACAGATTAAGGAGCTTAAGCTGCTTTTCAATACGGAATTAACCGGGGAGATTTATGATAAGGCCGGACAAACTCTGGATGAGACTGAGGTTTTATTGCAGGATGTGGAAAAAATGATTAATGAGCTCAGGGAGTTGAATATATAATGAAGTTTCAAAAGCAAATCCTGGCTATAAAGGCCAGGGGCCGGATTTTGGCCTGCGAACATGATCTGAAAACTTTAAATGAGGCTCTTGGAAAGATAAAATTGTGGAGACCTGCATTAGAGCTAAAAAAGCAGTGTGACGAAATTCTGATTTTAATTAAAAATCTTGAGCAACGTCTGGAACGAAAGCTGGTGATTACCATCATAGGGCCATGCGGTTCCGGCAAATCCACCATGCTCAATGCGCTGGCCGGCATTGATGATTTAGCAGTATCCGGACATCAGCGCCCCACTACCCGGGATATTGGGGTGTTTTGCAAAAAAGAGGAAGATGCCGCAGAAATAATCAATAAAATCGGCGAGGATTCTGTAAATCTTATCCAAAATTCAAAACAAGGTTTCCTTGAACATGCAATATTGATCGATACTCCGGATACTGACAGCGTTGAACAAGATAAGCATAGACCTGTTCTCAATAAGATTATTTCACTTTCAGATATTTTGATATGTATATTTGATGGAGAAAATCCCAAAAGGCTGGATCATGCGGATTTCATGGCCCCTTATGTGCAGCTTTTTAATGGCCGTTCCCTTATAATTGTTGTTAATAAATGCGATCGCCAGTCCAATGCGGAACTAAGTGAAATAATAATGCCGGAATTTGCAAATTTTATTAAAAAAGCCTGGAAAAAATCTCTGCCGAATATTTTTTGTGTATCAGCCCGCAGCAATTTAAATAATCCTGACTGGAACGTCAAAGCCCTGCCAAAACATGATCTTGATCAGTTTAGCTCTTTACGAGCCATGGTCTTTGATATATTTAACCAAACCGGAGCAGGGGCTGATATCCGGCTGGAAAATGCCCGTAATTTAAAGGAATATATATTTAATGAAGTTCAGCAAAAAGTGGATATATCTCGTGAATATCTTGATAACGCGGCTCTTGAAATCAGGCAAAATCAGACCCTGGCCATTGAAAAAGCTCTGAACAGCCTGGGTCGTGAAAATCTAAGACATCTGCCGGGAGTTAATGTGTTATTATATCAGATGCTGGCCCAGCGCTGGCTGGGGCCGGTAGGATGGATAGTGGCTGTGTGGGCCAGAATTCTTTTTTTTGGCGCTGGTTTTTTGTCAATTTTTCGATTCGGGAATCCTTTCCGTCAAATATGGGGGCTTATATCTTCTTTGATTAATTCTAAAGAGTCCCGCATAAATATTGAATCAACTACAAAAGGGGTTGGCCTGGATACGGCTTTGCAGGAGTACCGGATAACGATTTTAAAAAAATGGCCGGATATCACCAATATTCTGGTAAAAGGGGGCTTTGATTCATCAGTCCGTCAAATTGATGAGTCTGTCGTTAATTACCGTGAGATAGGAGATGATATGACAGCTATCTGGTCTTCTGGTTTAGAGGGTGAAATTGAAAAAGTTGCCCAAAAATTAAGTGGCCCGGTTTTGCAATTTATTTTTAATGGACCAGTGCTGGCAATTTTGGCTTATGCTGGCTGGCTCACTGCTGACGCTTTTTTTAAAGGCCAGATACTCTCTTCCGATTTCTTTTTGCACGCTTTTTTAACCATCATTATTATTCTTTTTTTAAGTTTTTTTATTTTACAAGGCTTAATCAGGCTGGTTGCGGGAAAGGATAAAATAAGTAAAAAGGCATTTAGCAAGGTTAATAATCAACTTCAGACATATCAGCCACTTATCACAGGATCAATCAATGAGCAAATTACACTTGTGCTCAACCTTCCTTAAAAAATACAGCGGTGTCTCGGCTTTTTTTTAAAAAAATATGTTATTTAGCTTGAAAATGTAAATGGCATGCTGTATATAATATTTTTTTATTTAAATATTTTTACTAAAATAACACAAAATGGAAAAGGGTGATGAAATACTGGAGGGTTCCACTCGATTCAGATGAAATCCTTGTTGAGAAAGGCATTATTCATATTATTGAGAATCGCTGCAAGGGATGCGGCTATTGCATTGAATATTGTCCTCAGCATGTATTGGTATTTTCCGATACCTTTAATGCAAAAGGCTATCATTTGCCGACTGTAAATACTGATGATTGCCTGAATTGCCATTATTGTGAATTTCTCTGCCCTGAGTTTGCGATCTTTTCAATTGCCGCAGAACCATAGGGCTCGCGCAAAAATAACTTGACATTTTAAGCGCCGATGCATCCAGCCTGGCTGCGTTGCGAAAGTTCGGAATATGCTTGATATTCCTGCACTTTCGCGCCTTGCCAGCCTGGCGCCTCAACACTTAAAATTGCCAACTTATTTTTGCGCGAACCCATAGCCTGAAAATTTTAAAAAAGGCAGGCTATTCCTCTAAAAACTATAAATTTTCAAATAATTCACATAAAGGAAATAAGGATGAAACCGGCGGTTTGTACCGGAGTACATTTTATTAATGGAGATGAGGCTTGTGCTGAAGGTGCTATAGCTGCAGGGTGTAAATTTTTTGGTGGGTACCCAATAACCCCTGCAACCGAAGTTGCCGAGCAGATGTCGCTAAGACTTCCTGAAGTAGGTGGAACCTTTATTCAGATGGAGGATGAAATTGCGGCTATGACCTCAATCCTGGGCGGCGCCTGGGCTGGTTGCAAAACAATGACAGCGACTTCCGGCCCGGGATTTAGTCTTATGATGGAAACCGTTGGCCTGGCAGTTGTAACTGAGACCCCTTGTGTAATTGTTAATGTTCAGAGGGGAGGCCCTTCAACCGGTTTGCCGACCCAGGGCGCTCAATCGGATATGATGCAGGCCAAATGGGGTTCCCATGGGGATTATGAGATAATAGCCCTTGCGCCATCCTCACCACAGGAGATGTTTGATTTTACCATTATAGCCTTTAATTTAAGTGAAACCTACAGGACGCCGGTTTTTATCATGTCTGATGAAATTATCGGCCATATGAGTGAAAAAGTTATAATTCCTCATAAAAAGAAAATCAAAATAATCAACCGAAAAAAACCAGCCAAGGTTAAACAGGGGTTCAAGCCATTTAAGCCTGGAGCCAATGGCGTAGCTCCCATGCCCGCGATTGGTGAAGGATATAAGGTACATATTACAGGATTGACCCACGATGAAAAAGGATATCCCGTAATGACGGTTGAAGCCCAGGAAGAAATGATGGCCAGGTTGCTGGGAAAAATAAGAAATAACCTGGATGATATTATTTTAACCGAGGATTATTTGCTAAATGATGCCAAAATTATAATTATTACATACGGTGTTTCCGCCAGAACCAGCTACACTGCCGTGGATGAGGCTCGAAGCAGGGGAATCAAGGCTGGATTGCTGCGCCTGATAACTGTCTGGCCTTTTCCTGAAGAGTTGATCAGGAATCTGGCAAAAAAAGCAAAGGGTTTTATAACAGTAGAGATAAATATGGGCCAGATCAGCCGCGAAGTAGAGCGCTGCGCTGGGGGTTTAGCGCCCTGTTATCTGGCAGGTCATGCAGGGGGAGCAATAATAACACCGGATAAGGTGCTGGCTCTAATGCAGGAGAAATTTTAAATATGCCCTCTGTAAATAAAACTTTTCAAGCTGATAAACATCCCCTTGAAGACCTGCTGCGAGTTGATAGACTGCCACATATCTGGTGTCCGGGGTGCGGTATCGGCTCTGTTTTCAGCGCATGCTTAAGGTCTATAAAAAACAGCGGCATAGATTATAATAATTTTGCCATGGTTTCCGGCATTGGTTGTTCCGGCCGGGGCGCGGGTTATATAAATATTGATTCTTTTCATACCACCCATGGCCGCGCCATTCCCTTTGCTACCGGTATTAAACTGGCTAACCCTGATATTAATGTAATTGTTTTTTCAGGTGACGGAGATCTTTGTGCTATTGGCGGCAACCATTTAATTCATGCTGCCCGGAGAAATATGGATATCACGGTTATTTGCGTTAATAATCTGATTTACGGAATGACCGGGGGTCAGGTAGCTGCGACCACGCCCCATATGTATCGCTCTTCCACCACTGCTGCCGGCAATCCTGAGTCTCCTTTTAATCTGCCCTTGCTGGCCTACGCTGCCGGAGCTACTTATATTGCCCGCTGGACCATGCTGCACTCCCGTGATGTCAGCGATGCAGTCAGTGAGGCCATTGGTCGTAAAGGGTTTTCCTTTATTGAGGTGCTTTCCCCCTGCCCTATTAATTTCGGCAGGCGGAATAAGGAAAAATCTCTTGATACCCTGCGAATGTACCATGAAAAAAGCATCATTAAGAATAACGCTACTCCTGCTGAACTGGATATAGAATATGGCAAAAGCATAGTACTGGGAAAATTTATCGATATTCAAAAACCTACATACAGCGAAAACTATTCCAGGGTGCATAATCCAAATGATGAATAGAGAGTAATATTAATGGTAAAACAGCAAAGAAAAGAAGTTATTATCACCGGCTTTGGAGGACAGGGGATCGTTCTTGCCGGCAAGATACTCGGCATGGCGGCTGTCCTTGGTGATAAGCGACAAAGTACCCTGGTGCAATCCTATGGCCCGGAATCCAGAGGCGGGGCCTGCTGTGCCCAGGTTATTATTTCTGATGATACTATTCAATATCCTTATATAACCTGTCCGGATATACTGGTTTGCATGTCACAGTCTGCTTTTGAAAAATATCAGGCTCAGCTTAAACCAGAAGGGGTTCTCTTAACTGACAGGGATCTTGTGATAATGGATGAACAAAAGGATCATTTTTCAATTCCAGCAACCAGAATTGCCGAGGATCTTGGCCGCAAAATGATGGCCAATATTATAATGATTGGATTTACTATTGCAATTACCGGCCTTATAAGTTCAAGCGCTGTCCGTGAGTCGATTAAATCTTCTGTTCCTCCTGGAACAGATAAGCTGAATCTAAAAGCTTTTAGCAAGGGCTTTGATTATGGCATGGCAAAATTGAAAGGCCTCCGGAAAAAAGCCAGTGGCCGTTCGGGAGTATTAATATGAAACTCCCCAAAGATCGTTTACCCAAAATAATTATCATAGGAGCTACACCTGCCGGTATTGCAGCAGTCAATAAACTTGGTGAACTTGGAATGCCGGTTACCCTGGTGGATAGTGAACCAGATATTGATCAAAAACTCAGTCATGAGAAATGGCGTCTGAAATCCGGTATCTTACTTAACCACGCCCATCGGCCAGGATTGCTGAGAATTTTACGAAATCCAGGTATAAATTGTATTTTACCAGCAAAAATCAATTCAATTAAACATAATCTGCAGGGTTTCAGAGTTTCTTTAACACCTTTGCAAACCTTTATAGACCCTGATAAATGCACACTTTGCGGCAAATGTGTGACAATTTGCCCGGTTGAAATCGAAGATCATCAAAAAGCGATTAAATTTACCAGCCGCCAAAGTTTACCTGGCCGGGTTATAATTGATAAAAGACGTTTGCCTTTTTGCCGTCAGGATTGCCCACTTGGCGTTAATGTTCAAGGTTATCTGGCTTTGACTAAAAAAAAGAGATTTAAAGAAGCCTTAGAGCTGATTCGTGAAAAAAATATTCTTCCTGGAATTTGCGGCAGAATCTGCACCCATCCTTGTGAAGCGCAATGCCGCCGGCAGGAACTGGATGATTCAATTGCCATAAAAGATATTAAACGGTTTCTGGCAGATTATGAAATAACCCACTTATCCAGCGATAAACCAAATATTCAGCCGGAAATATTGCCCAATGCCCCAAAAATTGCGGTTATTGGATCAGGGCCTGCTGGTTTGGCGGCAGCAGCAGAGCTCTCAAGGCTTGGAGGGCGCGTAATAATTTTTGAAAAAGCGGAAAAGGCCGGTGGATTGCTTCGCTACGGAATAGGACCTCACCGCTTACCCAGAAATATTCTGGATAATGAACTGGATTATCTGACCAGGATTGGTGTTGAAATTTTAACCTCTCAGGAGATTGATTTTGCCAAAGGGTTTGAGGATTTTAAACAAAAATTTGCGGCCGTGGTTCTTGCAACCGGAACCTGGCAGGATCGTAAACTGGGAGTTGAAGGTGAGGATCTGACAAATATTGAAGGATGCCTGTCTTGTCTTTATAAGTTTAATAATGGCGAGCTTGAACCTTCTGCTGAAAAGGTTGTGGTGATAGGTGATGGCAATGCGGCCTTTGATCTTGCCCGCTGTCTGGCGCGTCTGGGACGTCAGGTTACCATCCTTTCCTGGTTTGACAAAGATAATATTCCTGGTGATGAAGAAGAGGTTAGAGCCGCTCTGGAAGAGGGAATTATTATCAAAAACAACTGTCAGGTGATAGGGTTTTCAGGTAAAAATTCCATATTTAAAAAATTATTATGCAAACCCACCCGGCCTGGACAACTGGATCAAAATCAGACAGACCAAAAACAGACAAACCAAAAGCATACAAACCAGAATAATATAATCTGGCCTGAAATTATTCCCAAAAGTGAGATCTTTGAACTTGAGTATGACCGTGCTTTTGTGGCTATCGGCCAAATGGGAGCTTTGCAGCAGAAAAAGGTTACACCAGATCTTGAAATTAATACAGCCGGTTATATTAAAACAAATAATAAATATTATACTACGTTGCGAGGGATTTATGCCGTTGGTGACGCTGTAACCGGCCCATCGGCTGTTATTTCGGCAATGGCCCACGGCAAGTTAGCCGCCGGGCAGATAGCTTATGATATAGGACTCAGCAAATTACCTCCTCAAACTGAATCAAATAGACCTGCCTGGAAAGATTTTAATCCAATCGCTCAGAATTTACCCAAATTAAAAAAAGCACAGATGCCTGAAGAACAACCGGTTTTCAGGAAAAATAATTTTAGTGAAGTAGCTTTGGGCTTGACAAAAGATCAGGTGATTTATGAAGCCCAGCGTTGTCTGCAATGCGGTATTTGCGCTGAATGTATGTTATGTGTTGAGGAATGTGGAGCCATCAAGGCTGTCAGACATGACGAAATTGAAGAAAAACGGGTGGAGTACGCCGGGTCGATTATTATTGCGGATCCAGCTCAGGCAACTAGTGTCAAAGGAGAAGATATAATTCGGGCCTATGGCCCAAAAGCCGGCACAACTGATACATTAACCATGTTTACCCGTGGTTTTGCAGCCGCTGGTCAGGCTATGGCGCTTTTGGGCAATACTTCCCAAAGCCCTAAGGGCCGTATTTCATATTCCCAGCCTGATCCAGGTCTGGCACCGCAGATCAGAATCGGTGTATTTGTCTGCCAATGTAATCTCTCTTTAGGCTGGCTGCCTGAAATGGATGAATATGTCAACCATTTGACTTCTGATGCCGCTATAGTTCATACGGAAATATTACCGGCAGCCTGCGTGCCTGCCGGCAGTTCTTCGATTGTGGATACTGTGCGCGGCAAAGGTATTACCCGTATTGTTCTGGCCTCTTGTGTTTGCTGTCCCTTGAATTATGTTTGCAGTGCCTGTACTGATCAGAGAAGCCGTCTGAAAGAGGCTCTTTTTACAGCCACCGGCATCAGCCGCTCAATGGTGGAAACATGCAATATCCGGGGAGAAGCCCTTGGCCTTATTGCAAAGGATCCATTGACTGCCCTGCAGCATTTTAAAGGTCTGCTTGAAAGATCATTAAAGCGGGTTCACCGCCTTAAACCATTTGCCGTTCCTGTCAGAACTTATAATTTTAGAACTGCTGTAATAGGCAGCTCCGAGGCTGCCATAACAAGTGCCATGACTCTGGCTAAATCAGGAAGAGATGTAGTATTGCTTGGAACTGCATCTGAGCCCCTGAGCATTGATCTGGAGCAGACCAATATACAATGTGTTGCAGGTTCCACCGTCACGCAGTTTGGCGGAACACTTGGTGATTTTGAAGTTATTGTTAAAAACGGGGATCAGCAGCAGCAAATTCAGGTTGGAGCTGTAATTCTTGGAGAAAAAGCCCGTCGAGCCATTAAATACATTCGTCAGCCCGAATTACCAGGAAAGGAAGTCAGCGCGGTTATGCAGAAAAAAGGCGTGACCGGGGTTCCTTATTTTTATCCTGGGATGACTCAGATATCCGGCCTTTTTCTGGCAAATCCAAAAAAGATCAGCCTTTCTCTTAGAAAAAAAGGCGCGGCTGCCGCGGTTCTGGCGGCTGCTGTTATGCCGCGGGGGCCCCGTTTAAGCAAAGGTTATACTGTAGCTGTCGACAAAAATAAATGCAGGGGCTGTGGTCGCTGCATACAGGTTTGTCCCTACTTTGCGATTACCTTACAAACAGATTCAAACCAGGGCTGGTTTGCCGTTGTTGATGATGCCTTTTGCAAGGGGTGCGGCAATTGTATTTCGGTTTGCCCTTCTAATGCAGCGGACAGTCCTTATCGGAGCCAGGTTCATCTGGAACGAATCCTGGAAGAAATATTACAGCAATAGCGATTTGATAATTATGGATAATATAAAAATAATTGTTTTTTTATGCAACTGGGGGCCACATGCAGCCTTTCAGACCATGCAGGAGAACCATGACCAAATTCCTCCTGAAGTAAAGATGGTGCGAATTCCCTGTATCGGCAGAATAAGCAAAGCCTTATTATTTAAAGCTTTTGAGATGGGGGCAGATGGCGTGGCTCTGGTGGGCTGTCAATCCGGAGGCTGCCGCTACGGCAGCGGAACTGTTAACGGAGAAATTAATACAGCCGACACCAGAGAAATTATCGAGCTTTTGGGTCTTGGCAAAGAGAGGATGCGTCTTGCCACTTTTCTGCCGGATCAGGTCGAAAAATTACATAATTTTTTAACCTCATTCAGTCTTGATATAAAGCAGATGGGACCCAGCCCTATTTTGCCGGACGCTCCCTTTAAAGCTCATTCACTGTCTTTTGAAAAAATTTCAGGCATCCTAACAAAATATAATGCTTATGGTTGTCAGGATTGCGGGAAATGCACATCTGCCTGTCCCTTAGCCCTTAGCGGGAAAACATATTCCCCACGTTTGCTGGTTAATGCGATTATTGGAGGTGAGCTTGAATCAGAAGCAGTTAAGCAGGATATCTGGTCATGTTTAACCTGTGGACTTTGTTATCAGATATGTCCTTCGGATGTTAATTTTCCAGCCTTTATCGGAGATTTAAGAGCTGAAATTTTTTACGCGGATAATAGTGAAAGACATCAAGCTCATGGAGGATTTTTTCAGTCCCTTATGCGCTCTATGACAACTCCAGCATTAAAGCCTCAAACTTATCAGTCAATACCTGAAGATGTGGAAATCGATCAAAAGAGCGACACTCTTTTTTTTGGCGGGTGTGGGCCTTATTTTGACGTTTTTTTTCAAAACCATTACCGAGTAAATTCATCCAGCATTATTCATGATGGTTTGCGGCTGCTGAATTTTTTTGATATCAAACCAGGTATTATGGAGCATGAGCGCTGCTGCGGTCATGATCTGCTCTGGACAGGGGATCACCGGAATTTTTTAAAACTTGCACGTCTTAATGTTGAGGCTGTCAAACGCCGGGGAATTAAAGAGCTCATTACAGCCTGCCCCGAGTGTTACCGCACAATTGCCTATGATTACCCAAAATATGGTATAGATGTTGATTTTAAGGTGACCCATCTTTATGAAATTCTTGAAAATGAGATTGATAAGGGAGCGGTTGCCTTTAAAACACTGGATCAAAAAATTACTTATCAGGATGCCTGCCGTTTGAACAGCTCTCCTGAAATAAAGGACCTGCCCGGCAAATTGCTATCCCGTATAAAGGCCAGGGATTTTGCAGAAGAAAACATCCATCAACAAACTTCGGTTTGCTGCGGCAATTGCGCCTGGACCGGCTGCGATGCCTTCAGCAAAGCCCTGCAGGTGAAAAAACTGCGCCAGGCGCGAGGCACAGGAAGCCGGCTTTTAATTACTTCCTGCCCCAAATGCCAGGTTCATTTACGCTGTGCCATGGAAGATCCTCTTTTGGGCCCTGAGCTGATAATGGAAATAACTGATTTGACAAATCTAATAGCAAAAACGATTTATTGGGAATAGTAAAAGAGCAATAAAACAGGAAAGCAAAATGGATATACAGAAAATTAACGAAACTGTCTCTGATCTTGGTTCCGATGTCCGAATCGGAGTTTATATTTGCCGCTGCGGGATGAATATTGCTAAAATTGTTGATTGTCAACAGGTTGCCCTTGAAGCAAAAAATCTAAAAGGTGTATTGATTGCAAAAGAAATAACCTATGCCTGCTCTGAACCCGGCCAGGCAGAGATTAAAAACGATATCAATGATCTTAAACTGGACCGGATCGTAATTGCTTCCTGTTCTCCACGGCTGCATGAACCAACCTTTCGTCAAATGCTCCAAAAAGCCGGCTTAAATCCCTATCTGCTGGAGATGGCCAATTTGCGGGAACAGTGCAGCTGGGTACATCTGGATCATCCAAAAGCAGCCACAGCAAAGGCCATTGACCTGGTAAAAATGGCTGTAGCCAGAGCAGAGCTGCTTAGCCCTCTTATAGAAACAACAACTTCTCTGATCAAACGAACTCTTGTGATAGGAGGCGGCATTGCCGGGATTCAAACAGCTCTGGATCTGGCAGATAACGATTATGAAGTTGTTCTGGTCGAAAAGCAGCCATCTATCGGTGGGATAATGGCCCAGCTTGATAAAACCTTTCCCACCATGGACTGCTCCATCTGAATTTTAGGGCCCAAGATGGCAGATGCCGGTCGGCATCCCAAAATAACCTTGCATACCATGAGTGAAGTCGCTCAAGTGAGCGGCTATGTCGGCAATTTTAAAGCCAGGATTATAAAAAAAACGCGCTATGTTGTTGAAAACGAATGCACTGCCTGTGGTGATTGTGCCACTGTTTGTCCTGTGGTTTTTCCAGATGAATTTAATGTAGGACTTTCCTCTCGAAAAGCAATTTATATTCCTTTTCCCCAGGCAGTTCCCTCATCTTATGCCATTAATATTAATGAATGTATGGGACGAGGCTGCTCCAAATGCATTGATGCCTGCGAAAAAAAATGTATTTCTTTTCATATGTCGGATGAGGAGCTTGTTGAAAATATCGGCTCTATTATAGTGGCAACCGGCCTTATGCCTTATGACCCGCGCGCTATGGATGAATACGGGTATACCAGATTTGATAATGTGCTCACCAGCCTGGAGCTGGAAAGAATGGTAAATGCCGGAGGCCCCACCCAGGGAAAATTAATTCGGCCTACAGATCGCAACGAACCGAAAACAATCGGTTTTATTCAATGCGTGGGGTCTCGCTCTGCCCGCCAGGGAAGTGAATACTGTTCCAATATTTGTTGCATGAATACCATCAAGAGTTCACTTATTTTAAAAGAACATACACCGGATATTCAGATTAAAGTATTTTATATTGATATTCGAGCCTTTGGTAAGGGGTTTGAAGATCTTTATAATCGCAGCCGTAAATTAGGGGTTCAATATCTTAAAGGATTGCCGGGATCAATCGAAGAATTACCCGATAAAAGCTTGCGAGTTGCCACGGAAAATTTTGCCACAGGTACAGTCCAATACCATGACCTGGATCTTTTGGTGCTGGCTCTTGGAGTAAAACCAGCGCCAGGAACCCAGAAATTACAGGAAATGCTGGGCCTGCAACTGACACCTGATGGTTTTTTTCTTGAAGCTCATCCCAAACTGCTGCCGGTAGATGCAGCTACCCGAGGAATTTTTTATGCAGGCTGCGCTGAAGGCCCCAAAGATATCAAAGAAAGTGTTACACAAGGGTCAGCCGCCGCTGCCCGGGCAATTCGTTTAATGCATAAAGGACGAATCACTTCAGAAGCAATCACTTCTGAAATTATTACTGAAAAATGCCGTTCCTGCGGCAAATGCGCCCAAGTCTGCCCCTATAACGCCATTACCGTTGATGTAAAAGCCAAAACACCGGCAATAGTGAATACTGCCGCATGTGCCGGGTGCGGAACCTGTGCTGCGGAATGCGCATTTGATGCAATTATAATGAACCATTTTACTGATGATCAAATTCAGCAGCAGGTCAACTCAGTTCTATCTGATCAGGCCGAATCCAAGCTGCTGGTTTTTGCCTGCAACTGGTGCTCCTATGCTGGAGCAGATTTTGCCGGAGTATCCCGCCTGCAATATCCCGCCAATATAAGAATAATCAGAACCATGTGTTCCGGCAGGGTGGATTCCAAATTTATCTGGCGGGCCTTTGAAAACGGGGCTCCAATAGTTCTGGTGAGCGGTTGTCATATTGGTGATTGCCATTATATAGATGCCAACCACTGGACTGTTAAGCGAGTGGAAAAAATTCGCAAAAAAATGACAAAGCTTGGAATTGATCCTGAAAGGCTGCAACTGGAATGGATCAGCGCGGCTGAAGCTACTCGATTTGCACAGATCATGAATAAAATGGAATTATTGCGCCAAAAAGTTACCGGCAAAGAGATCTCTGATACAATTCAGATAATAAAAAATCAGCCTAAAAAATTGACTTAATTATTTTGGCGAAAAATTCCCCAGACATGAACAAATAAGGGTCACGGAAAGAATGGCATTTTAAGTGTATTTTTTTGGACAGATGACGAACCAACTTAGCACCTCGTTCCCACACTCCAGCGTGGGAACCGCGCAAAGCCGGTATGCATTCCCACGCTGGAGCGTGGGAACGAGAAAAATGGGCAACCACAGGGGGGTTCCCCCTACGTAGGGGCAGGCCCCCTTTGCCGTCCTTTCCCTGGCGAGATTCAATTTTTGCGAACTGGGCACGCCCACATCGACTTCTTGCAGCAAAATAATATCAGCATCATAATGCTCAAGGATTTTGGCTATGCGCTCAGGCCGAAAAAGCCGATCCATACCAATGGCCCGATGAATATCATAGGTTAGATTCCGAAAGTTCATATGTTCCCTTCACTTATTTCATATGAGCCCTCTAATTGTCAGGTTTACGCTTTACGCCTGGGGCTGAAACCGTACAAGCCATGGCCAATAGATAGGATGAGCTGCAGCAGGTTGGCAAATATTTTTTAACTGCCGGACTAAAAAATATATGCTAAGGTATTGTTGTGGTCAAGGAAAAACGGGCACTTTATTTGTTCTCTATATTTCGGTGGCTGCGACAGCCATTTTCAACTGCATTGCAATTGAAATTACCTATAACAAATCCAGAGGGCTTTTAACGGAATCTATATCTTTTTTCATAACATGGGTATAAATTTCGGTGGTTTTAACATCAGCATGCCCCATGA
>JASFBJ010000200.1 GCA_030149585.1 Desulfobacterales bacterium
TCTTCCTGCATCACAAAGCCCTGAGACTCCCAGACTCTTCTAATTCTAAGCAAGCTTTCCCGTGCATTCTCTTCGTTGTCACCAACAGTCCAAACTGTCGGCATAACCCTGACAAAAGGTGTGCCCCGCTCAACTTCACCGGCCGCCCAGGTGTATTCTTCCTTTTTTCTTAATAAACTTGGAGCAAGACTTCCTACAGATTGCTGCTGAAGAACAAAATTACACTTGGAATGGAGCTTGACCTTCATAGACTGATAAATCAGGTTGACGGTAATAAAAAACGGCCTGGTCAGTTGATTGGTATCTGACTGTGGCCCCCAAATATCACCGGTCAGCATGTTCATCATCAGGGGTGAGGTTTGTTCCGGATATTTTTTAACCGATAAACATCTAAAAACCTGCTTGCCGAATTCTATTCGATCAAAAAGAGATTTGACCGGAGTTTCTCCGAGGATAACCTGGTTTCTAATTGTTTTAGTTGGGTCATAACCGGTGTGGTTTGAGCAATTATTATTGAATAATTTCAAAAGCATGTTGATCAAAACATCAGGTTCTGCTTTAACCGGCTGGAGATAAGCGCCCCGGAGGATTTCTTCAACAGAATCTTTAATATCCATCCAAACAGTATCGTTTAAATCAAAATGAGTCTCTTTTTTAATCGGCGGCGTTTTTAAAGAGACAAACAGCCTGAACCTCCGGAGGGGAATGTTTTTGAGATTTTTCAATCCTTGTTTTGCGCCCTGTTCAAGAAAAGCATAAACCTGACTAGTAGTTTTGTTGATAATTTCACTCTTGCTAGACCGGATAGCTTTGTATTCATCCAGTAATGGTGTGACATCCTGGTCGGCATAAAGCATAAACTGCAGCACGCTCCCATCGGGAATAGAGGCGGTAAAGAGCCCGCGCAGAGTATTAAATATATCCTGACCCGCATAAACAAGCGGTTTACACTCCCATAAAAAACCGATTGTATTATCTGCGTTAAAATAAATATCTTTTTCAAAATCATAGGCGATATAGGGCAGGAAATCAGAAAATTTGTTGCGGTAGGTCATTTTGCGCAAATCTGCAAATGATAATCCGCCGCGGTTACCAAAGAGTATTCTTTTAAATAAATTCATAATTTTTTCCTTAGGAACGAGAATTTTGAGCAGCTCACTCAATTTCTTTTATGGTCGAGATAATCCATTTAGGTTCAGTCGCAAAAAAATAAACATACCTGTAACTATACAGCTCATTAGCCGAACCGGTATAAGATAAGATCAGAGTCCGCATAACCTTCGGTGGAAGAACAATCGGCGTAGCAGGTTTATTGATCAGGGATGCGAGTTTGTTGTAAAGGCTGGTGCGGTAATTATATTCCAGGTCGCCGGATAGTTTTTGAGAAAGATTTTCTAAAGAGTTATCAGAACTTTCTACGCTTTCTGTGTAAGCTTTGGTAGTAGAAGTGCATTTACCTTTATATGTGTCAGGACATTGAAATTCTGACTTGTAAGGATTAAAAATGCTGCAGCCGGATAAAATAAATCCTGCGCACAAAACAAGAATAATTTTTTTCATAATAAATTTTCCTTTTTTTTAGTGAAGAATATTGGTTTCTTTAACCTCCAGATTAACACCTTCACTGATTACCAGGGTGACTGTTTTGGTAGCTCCCACTTCGACAACCGGCATGGTCTGTTCAGCCAGTTGCAGATAAAATTTCTGCAAATCTTTCGATGCCCCTGAAATGGCTCCGCCGAAAGCGCCGCGGGTAATATTGGTGGTATCATCCTGGGAGAATATTTGTTGAGTACCCAGAGCCGTGGTTTGATAGTCAAAAGAAGATTCCTGCATGGCATCTCCTATACCTCCCAGAGCGCCTGCCAGCGCGCTTCGAGCTAACATTGAACCCATCTTGGCGACCACATTGCCGTCCAGTCCGATAATGCCGTCTTCATCCATGACAAAGCCCTTAATCTGCTGATCTATAACCGCGGTTCCTTTTTTAGATACACAGGAAAGGGTAAGCAGCCTCACATGTACCCGTTCATCAGCCAGGTTGCCGGTTCCTTCGCCGATTATAAAACAGCCCTTTAAGTTTCCCTTGACCTTGTTGGGCAGAATCGCCAAATCTTTGACTCTGAATAGAATCGGCAAGGGATTATTTTTTCCGGCTGATGTTGTGGGAGCCCGCACCCCGGAGAGTAATGTCGCCTCCATAAAAGAAGGGGGTAAATAAATTTTGAGTTTTTTTTTACCATTATCGTCCTTTTGCTTAATTATTGTATTATTGCTGACCGTTGTGATTCCGCCGATTATCAAATCCTCCGGAACTTCCGGGTTAAAATCGGATTGAGCAAATACCGGAGGCGGGGGCACAGGCGGTGATATTATTTTGGGCAATGGTTGAGGTATTTTTTTTTCAGGCAGGGGTAAATGGCCAGGCAGCATTGGTTTATTGTTTGTCTTTTGGGTTGATGCTGTATGTAATGCATTATCTTGAGACAACAGCTTCATTTCTTTTTTAAGATCATGCAGGATTTTATCCTGCTGGTTAATCCGGTTCCTGGTTTCTGTAATCAAGCTCTCCTTGATCAGGCGGGTATTCAAGTCAATATTTTTGGTTTTTTTTATACCCTGAACTCCTTGAACCGGTTTTTGAACCTTGTGCTTAACCCGGCTGTGCCATCCCAGGGCGCAAAAAATTAACATAAATATCCCGATGATAATGATGGTTATTTTTTTCTGTTTTTTAGGGTTGAGTTCTGCCCATTTTTTTTTAATAGTCTTTTTCAGCATCGTTTTCCTCACTCGCCATGTTTTTCCACAATAAAAAGCCGTCCGGTTTCTCCTTTAGATAGAGCTGTCTTTTCCAGGGTGATTCCGATGGGATTTTTTACAAGTTCCGGCAATAGAAAATGTTTTTCCTCCAGGATGATTTTTTCTTTGGAGCAGCCTGGTTTAAGCGAGATCAAATACTCTTTTAGCTCGATCCCTTCTCCTTCTGCGATAATCGTTCTTTTTAAAAAAATGTTCAGATCCCAAAAAAAGTATTTTTGATTATTAGCCGCCTTAACTGTGAAGCTGTCCGGAATCTCGTCCTGAAAGGCATATTTTGTAATCATCAGGACTTTTTTTTCAAAGGGGATTCCCTCAAAAAGAGAAAGATTTTTTTTGATTTGTTTTTTTTTAGAAACCAGCCGGATGTTTTGTGCCGGTACTTTTTCAGGAACCCCGATGACCGTATAAACGGCCGCGTCCGATCCACAGATAAAATAGAGTTCAACCGGTTTATGAGGGTAAACAAGTTCATCCCGGCCACCGACATGCTTTTTAGTGACCAGAAATTTTATAAAGGCATTGCTGTCGTTTATTTTAACGCTCAGCCCTTTTTCTTTGGAATAGACTACATCTTTAATCGGGCCGTCATTACAGGTGACCCTGTTTATATCCGTGCTGCTTAAAATTACTTTGGTCGTAATCTCCGGCAGAATTATAGTATCGGCCTCACTACCAAAAAATTGGTCGGGATTGTATGTAATGCTTTGTTTTGGAAGCTTTGGAAGCTGTAGTCTTTTTTGTTGAAAGCTTTTGTTTGGATTAATCTGTGGGTGGCTTATATGTTCAGCGGCCTTTATTGACTCTTTAAAAATAACCTCCGGCGCTGAACAAAGTTCCATATTACATTTAACCACCTCCGAAGTAAGGCCGTTGCTTTTAGCTGTGGCCACCAGTTGTTTTGTTTCTGCTTTGTTTTCTACCATTCCATACCTGGCAACATAAAAATTTCCGGAGCGGCAAATCAGCAGGTCTTTTTTTATTGTATCCGGAAGGTTGTCATACAGATGCTGCAATCCGGACAAGCTCTTGAAGGCGCCGAGCTGGACAGACCATGCCGCATTAACCGGACTGCAATCAATTAAGCTGATTATGGCTAAAGCCAAAGCAGCGGTGATAATTTTATTTATTTTCGACTTCTTTAAAATCATTGATAAAAAACCTCCCGTTAGAAATGACATACCCAATGATATAGGTTTTGCTTTGACCTCGATCTACAACGCTGCTCCCGGTAAACTGTTTTTTCGTTCCGTTAATGGCAATTGTTTTTTTTTGTTTGTTGACATTGATCCGGAAGGGATAGAATGCGCTGGTAATCATCAGGGTATTTACCGTTGCCGCCAGATCAGCCAGGGTGTTTTCAAAAGAAGGGTAAAAAGAGGGTGTGACCAGTTTTAAAAGCTCGTCAAACTGAGCTCGGACAGAAATCGGGCTGTAGTTTTCAAGCAGGCCGATGGAATACCTGGCAAAAAGTTTAATATAATCTTCATTGGCATCATTGCCGCTGATAGTTATTCGCCGATCAACGACCGGAGGCAGGATTACCGTTTTCTGGTAATGCAGCGCCCTGTAGGAAAAGATGCTGTTGATAATTACGGTGATTCCGAGAACCAGGACGACAAATTTCAGAAGCCGGTTTTCGGCATATAAATTTGATGTTTTTTGTACAAACAGATCAAGTTTCATTTTTTTTATTCATTAAAATTTTTATAAAAAATTGATGGATAATGTTTTAAATTTTTTATCCCTGTAAAATAAAACATGTGCTTTAAAAAACTTTTGGGGTACTTGAGTTTATACCGCATATAAACAAACGGTCCGGCCAGTATCAGGAACCAGAAAAAACCTTTAAAAATAGATGCAATCATAAAACTGATTATGCAGACCGCCAGATCGTCAGGCTCAAACCACAAAACCTGCAAAGGCGCTGATAAATATTGGGGAATGCGTGGGAATTTGGTTTCCAATATAATTTTTCCTTTCTTTTTCTGTTAACCGCCTGGCAAAAGATTTCGGCAACAGGAAAAAAAGATTGCTCTTTCAGCCAGGATTTGTTTGGCGTCCTGCATGTTTTAGCAGGACGCCGGGAGAATATTATTTGAAAAAAAGTTAAAAAATTGCTCCAAGGGTTTGTGTCATGGTATCGGCAGTCATTATTAATGCGCCACCTAAAATACAGGGGATCGCCAGGCTAATTTTCTGCTGAATAGCCATTGCGCCGCCAAACACCATAGCTCCAACGCCGGCTGTAAAACCTATTGGACCATTCAGAAGCTGATTTACTGCTACATCGTAGACATCAAAAGCAAAAGAACCTGCGGCCGGTACCGGTATAAACGCAGCAGCTGTCCCTGCTATCAGGAGCGTTGCGCCGGCAGCGACGATACCCAGGCCAAACTTGCGTGATTTGTCGGGGTCACTGAAAATTTTTGATAGTTTGGTTTTTAATTTAATTATTTTCTCCTTTATCTGCTGGATCATATTTTTTTCTCCTTTATTTGATGATTGAGACTTACGCTTGGTGCCACAATTTATCCCGGCATTGAAATATCGGGATAAATTGTGGCAGGAACTTAATTTTTCAAGTTATAGGCATCCCCCCTTTCTTTTGATAGAAACAACCGCCTTGCGGCTTAGTTTTGATTGAGGCGCTTCAATTTCTCCCCGGCCGATGACCGTTGTGACCTGAACGCCTTGATTGATCAGATACTTTTCAACGGCCATGGCACGTTTCAAAGAAAGCTGCCTGTTATGGGCTGTTGAGCCGGGCGGACTGGCATAGCCGTCAATCCGGATCGGCTGCCGGTTAAACTTTTTGATAAATTTGTTAAGCTTCACCGTCTCTTTTTGCTGAATTGCGTATGAATCAAAATCAAAATAGATGGTCAATGTTTCCGATTTTTGTTTTTTTGTTGAGACGGCTTCCTGTTTAACAACAGGTTTGTTTTTTATTTTTTCCTGCAAGGCTGCTTTAATTTTCCCCTTGAGGATTTTTGATGAGAATACCGACCTGCCTGCTTTATCAGTTTTTAAAGGGGGCACTGATCCGGAAGACAGGTCGGTAATGACGAACATCCCTGTCGGGATGGCATCAGCCGGTTTATAGTTTTGTGTAATCTTTGCCGCTCTTATCCGGGCCGGCTTGCCGCCGGTGTTAAGGACAATACGGACAGCAGGTGATGGTTTTTTTGTTGTCGGCGGCGCAGAAGCGCAGGCTGATAAAAAAATCAGCAGAGCCGCAGAAAATATCAATTCAGTTTTCAAGGATTGCTTCCTCCATTTTCCGGGCGGCATGATCGGCCATGCTCAATATTTTGGCCTGCTTCAGCCTGGGTGAATTTTTATAGGTTTTGATCGTCTGCATGGCCGTTTTTTTAAAAGGCAGGTTCTTGAGAAAATGCTCGGCCACTATTGCGCTTTTAGAAGGCAAATCGACCGGCATATCCTGGCCGGGCAGTTTGCCTAAATTATGGGCCAGGGCTACAATCAGCATTTCTCCGGCGAGCAATTCATGATCTTTGATTTTGTCCTTAATGATATCCAGTACCTTTCCGGCAACATTCAGAGTATGCTCCACCAGGGTGATCTCTAAAAACTTTAAGTCCGTGGTTTCGGTCGGATCATTTTCTGCAACCGAAGGATAATCTCCTGCTTTATCCAGGAGGGTCATAATTTTCAGGATAGATTCAAGCGCATCCCCCAGATTGTTTTTATATGGCTGAATATAAATTTTATAAAAAATTTTTAGCTTGGGATTAGTCCATAAGTCAGCCACGGTATCTTCGGAGTCCTCTTGGGCGATTTTAGCTTTTTTTTGATCTGCATTCGTCCAGAGGCTCGAAAGTTGATCCAGGCTGATCTCTGTTTTTTTGTGTTTGCGTTTTAGATATCGAATAAAATTTATGATCATAAAAAAATTCTCGCTTAAAAAAAGTTTCCCTCTACCTTATATAATAGAATGGCCGTCAAATTTTATGGTCTGCCTTCAGGTCGTAAAATC
>JASFBJ010000201.1 GCA_030149585.1 Desulfobacterales bacterium
TTTTGCCGCTTCAAGGCATCCTCTTCAAATGGAACGGGGAATTTAAGCAAGGCCCGGCCCATTGAATTGCCGGGTTGGTCGTATCTTAATGTCTTTGTGGCGCCGCCTCCCAGGGCATTATGCATAACAACCTGAAGCGCATTAGTATTGGGCATTTCATATATATTTACTTCGCCTTTTACCATTTTACCAAAGTGATTTTTGATGCGTTCTGATGTAATTTCTTTTTTCATAATCTCATAGCACTCAGCATTTTTTGCCAGCAAACCAATATTACTGATATCTCCTTTATCGCCGGAACGGGCAAAGGCAAGCTCTTTTATTTGTGTATCTATATTCATGCAGTTACCTCCTTAATAAAATAATAGGGTTTAACCTCTTCCCTTGGAACCAGGGTCGGCCACAGGGAAATAACCGGTCTTGGATTAAAAGGGGCTCCAAAGCTCGAACCAACAGGCCCGGCAGTCCACAGATGGGAAGCTTCTCTTCTGACCATATCTGCTTCTGCTCTGGTTTTTGTCCTTGCCACTACCCTAAGCCCAGCTTCATTTGGCTGGGAATCAGTGTCAGGCAGAGTGGCAATTATATCATGAAGCATATTCTCTCCAATATAATCTATACGAAGTTCATCTGGTTTAAGTCCTAAAAGTTTAAAGCGCTTCCGCATCCATTTTTCCGACCATTGAGCCTTGGCAAATGCATCCGGCCATGGAAACATTATTAATCCTTCGCCAATAAAGCCGTCTCTGTATCCTATACAAACCTTAAGAGTTTCAGGCCTGGGTTTTCCTTTGATTCCACTGACGCTTACTCTGTCAGTTCCAATTTCTTTAATTTTTAATGATGTGAAATCCCCGATTCCATCAGGCATGATATAATTGCCTGGATCATGCACTTCATAGACAAGATGTTCTTTGACAGTCCATTCATTAACAATTCCACCGCTACCTTCAGGTTTAGTGATTACAGCATCCCCGTTTTCATCAACCTCTGCGATAGGAAAGCCTATTTTCCAGGGATCTTTGGATACTTTCCACATATTGGACATACCGCCTGTAACACAGCAGGAGCATTCAATTATATGTCCAATGGTGACGGCAGCCCCGATTTTATCAACATATTTATCACTATAATCCCATCCGAATTCATGCATAAGAGGACCCACATACAAAGCATTATCAGATACCCTTCCACAAATTACCACATCCGCACCTTCTTCAAGGCATTTTTTGATTTCATTTGCTCCGGTATAGGCATTGGCTGCAACAATTTTATCTCTGATTTTGTCAATATCTTCTTCACCTGTATCAAGATTTTTTAATTTTATGCCTTTGGCACTGATATTGTCTAACATCGGGAAAATATCATCACCGGCCACAACACCGATTTTAAGGCCGATGCAGCCTAAATCCTTTGCGATTTTAACAACCTCGTCAGCTGCTGCCTCAGGGTTGGCTCCGCCGGCATTTGTAATTAATTTTGTCCCGTTTTTATAAGTTATCGGCAATATTGCCTTCATCCAGGTTTTAATATCCGGTATATACCCGGCTGAGGGGTTTTTTACCTTCATCCTCTGCAAGATGGAAAGAGTAAGTTCAGCCAGATGGTCAAAGCCGATATAATCAGCATTACCATATTTAGCCAGTTCAATAGCCGGTTCAAGCATGTCGCCCCAAAAAGCTGAGCCTGAAGCAATTCTAACTTTTTTCATTTTTTACACCTCATAATATGTGTTATTAATAATTATCCTATAATAAATTTTCCCAAATTATAGAATATCCCTGTCCTCTGCCCACGCACATGGTGGTCAGTCCGTATCCGGCATCGGGGTTTTCCTTAAAAAGTCCCTGCAAAAAGGCCATAAGCCTCGGGCCGGATGAAGCAAGTGGATGTCCGTATGCGATTGAACCACCCCATTTGTTTACCCTTGGATCATTTGGCTCAAGACCAAGATGCTTTAAATTATGCAGCGCCTGAACAGCAAAGGCTTCATTCAGCTCAATAATATCAATATCATCCATGGTAAGACCGGCCTTTGCCAGCACCTTTTGAGTTGCCGGAACAGGAGCCGTTCCCATAACTCTTGGATCCACGGAAGCCACAGCACTGGCTATCCATCTCATAACGGGCTTTAATCCAAGCTCTTTGGCTCTTGTTCTGCTCATTATAAGAGCAGCAGCAGCTCCGTCGTTGAGGCCGGAGGCATTTCCTGCGGTTACCCTGCCGTTTTCTTTAAAAGGTGTTTTTAAAGATGCCAGGCTTTCCATGGAAGTACCAGGCCGGGGCTGCTGATCTTTATCTGCTGTAATTTTACTGCCGTTTGCCAGCTCTGCTTCAATGGGTATGATCATATCCTTCATTTTGCCGGCCTTAATAGCTTTGTCGGCCTTGCTCTGACATTCTACAGCATATTCATCAGCCATTTTTTTGGTAATTTCAGGAAAACGGTCATGTATATTTTCAGCAGTCATTCCCATGTTAAAAGCCGATGCATCTCCCAATACTTTCTCAGCTCTTGGGTGTGGGTCTCTCATAAAACCCATGGGTAGATGTCCCATATGTTCGACTCCTCCTGCAATCAAACAATCCGCCATATTACTGGCAATATAGGAAATCGCAAATCCAACAGCAGTCAGACCACCGGCGCACATTCGATCAATAGAACAACCAGGTATTTCCCATCCCCAGTTTGCAAGCATTGAAATCATCCTGCCGATAGTTCCGCCCTGTTCTTTTATTTGATTGGTTGCGCCCCAGATAACATCTTCGATAAATTCAGGTTTTATATTTGGATTTCTTTTTATTAATGCCTTGAGCAATAAAACAGAAAGATCGTCAGCCCTTGTTTTCCAGAAAATTCCTTTTTCTCCTGCTTTGCCAAAAGCTGTGCGCACTGAGTCAATCACAACAACTTCGTTAAGCTGTTTTGTCATATAATATTTCTCCTATAAGGTTTTTTAGACGGAAAAGGTGAATTTTTTTCGTTCCCATACTTTGGTCTGGAAAGGCATATTAAGGCCTTTAAGCTAATAAGCATTATTCGGAATTTGCATGATTTCTTTGCCGTTACGAAGAAAGATTTCAATGCTGGCCATTGTGTGGGGCAAAGTAATGTCGGTAAAATAGGTTGCCTGCATAATTTTGCCCCTGTGATAATCATATTTTTTCCCCTTTTTCAGAGCAGATGGATGGGCGATAATTGCCATATCAAGCAAGCGCCACACTATGAATACTTCGCTGAATGCAGTCAGGGCAGGATAAGAGTAGGATGCCCATTGAGAAGGATCAGTGCGCATCCTGTTTGTTAATTCAGTGGCAGCTTCGCATAATCGTTTTGTCACACCATTTAATGCCCGAATCTTGTCGCCCAGTTCGGGGTGCTCCATATTTTCGATACAAAATTTTTCTATTTCGGTTTTAAAAGCTGAAAACAGAGCGCCATCTTTGATACTCATTTTTCGCCCCATCAAATCCATGGACTGAATGCCGTTGGTACCCTCATAGAGTGATAATATTTTTATATCTCTCATGTACTGCTCTATCGGATAATCACAGCAATAACCATAACCGCCAAGGCACTGCATTGCTGTTTCGCAAACGCGAAAACCCATATCAGAACAATATGCTTTTATAATTGGGGTTATAAATTCCACCAGATTTCCATAGTGCTCTTTTTTTTTCCCATCAGGCATTTCAAGGGCAAGGTCGGACCAGAATGCGCCTGTATAGATCATGGATCTCATTCCATCTACCATAGCCTTCATCCAGAGCAGCATCCTGCGGATATCCGGATGATTGATGATTTTAACATCGTCTTTTTTTTTGCGGTTGATATCTCTTCCCTGAATGCGTTGTCTTGTATAAGCAAGTGCATTTTGATAGGCTGAACTGGCAAGTGACATGCCGCTGACAGCGGAATTAATCCTGGCGGCATTCATCATTTGAAACATCTGGGCAAGCCCCTTATTCTCTTTTCCGCAGAGAAATCCAATGCAATTATCAGCTGTTCCAAAATTTAAAACACATGTGGGTGAGGCATGCAGCCCAAGTTTTTTTTCAATACCTCCGCAAAGAACATCGTTTTGCTCGCCAGAGGTTCCATTAGAATTAATTCTTATTTTTGGAACCACGAAAAGAGAGATTCCTCCAACTCCTTTGGGAGCGCCGTCAATTCGTGCCAGCACAAGATGAATTATGTTTTCAGTCAGGTCATGATCTCCCCAGGAAATAAAAATCTTTGTTCCCTTAATTTTAAAATGATTCTCTTCACGCAAAGCAATTGTGTTAACGGCAGCCAGATTGGAGCCGGCGTCCGGTTCAGTCAGACACATGGTGCCTGACCAGGTACCGTTAAACATCTTGGGCACATAATTTTTTTTAAGATCCTTTGTTCCAAAACTTTCAATAAGATGTGCTGCCCCGTGTGTAAGACTGGGGGCCATGTTAAATGACTGACAGGCACCATACATCATTTCATTGATGATGATTCGCATCATATGAGGAAAACCTTGCCCACCATACTCTGGATCTCTTGCCGCAGCAGTCCAGCCGTCACCTCCGTATTGTTTAAAGGCTTTTTTAAACTCAGGAGGGCAAAAAATTTTTCCATTTTCATATTTTACCCCCCACTCTTCCCCTATTTCATTGAGGGGATCCAAAACACCTTTTGCAAAGCTGATGGCTTCAGTAACCATTAGGTCAAGAGTTTTTTCATTCAGGTCAATATATCTTGGAAGAGTGCAGAGAGTGCCGTAGTTAAGCTGTTCTTTTAAGATAAAAAAAATATCTTTTTTATTTATAATAAAATGTCCCATCTATCTATTATTCCTCACTTTTTTTCGGTTTTCTATTTTATCCTTATAATATTAATTCAGAGTATATTTAGAGAGCATATTTAGAGAGCATATCTAGAGTTTACAGCAGGTTCCATGCCATTATTAAAAAACAAAAAATATACGTTTTAACTATGAGAATATATTATGAAAATACGTTTAGACTAACAAAACAGGACAAAATACAGAAGTGAATATATAACTCTACAAAGGCCATGAGATTTTCAGGCAACTCTTTGGAATAAATCATTTTATTTTAAAAAGAATAGAATCATATACATGTCTATGATATTATGCTTGCAGCAGCAATGTTTTATCATTTGGATTTTTACTTAGGAACGGGGACGAAATTTTCTCGTTCCCACGCTCCAGCGTGGGAATGCATACCACATAGGGTTCTCACGCGCTGGAGCATGGGAACCAGGCAAGAAGCAGCTCAGGTAATATTATATTTTTTTGTTTTTTGATAGAGACCTGTCCGATGAATATTAAGCAGTTTTGCGGCTTTTACCTTGTTATTCCCTGTTTTTTTTAAGGCATTAATAATTGCCTCCTGCTCAGTCTTTTCCATTAGATCTTTAAGCGACATTTCTGTTGATGAAGTATTAATAAAGGCGTTGGAGAATTGCTTTTTCCTGAAACAGGCAGGCAGATCATCCAGCTTAATCTGGTTTCCCAGGCAAATTATAGTAGCTCGCTCCACGACATTTTTCAGTTCCCGAACATTGCCCGGCCATGAGTAAAGTTGAATTGCTTTTAAAACTTCCGGTGCCATCTCAATATCAGGTCGTTGCTCTTTGCGTCTGAATTTATCAAGAAAATGTTCAAAAATTAAAGGGATATCTTCTTTTATTTCTCTTAATGCCGGCATTTTGATTGAAACCACATTAAGCCGGTAAAACAAATCCAGTCGAAAATCTTTTTTTTGTACCATATTCTCAAGATTACGATTAGTGGCGCTGACTAATCTAAAATCAATATGCCTGGGTTTGCCGCCAATACGTTCAATCACTCTTTCCTGTAAAACACGCATTAATTTAACCTGCATTAGAGGTCGCATATCGCCGATTTCATCAAGAAACATGGTACCCTTATTTGCCAGTTCAAATTTGCCTATTTTGCCCTGCTTACTGGCGTTTGTAAATGATCCAGGTGTATAACCGAATAATTCAGATTCAATAAGTTCCTCAGGGATTGAGGCGCAGTTAATACTTACAAAATTATTATTCTTTCGATGGCTGAAATGATGAATTGAATGTGCCAGGAGTTCTTTTCCAGTACCGGACTCACCTGTAATAAGCACTGAAGAGTCGGTTTTTGCAGTCTGCAGGGCAAGGGCCTTGACCTTTTTGATCAAAAGAGAATTACCGATAATATTATCAAAAGTATAGCGGGAATAATATAATTGATTAAGCGTTTTTTTGTAAAAATTAATATTATTTTTTAAATCATCGATCCTGTCATAAAGCTCTTTGATATTTTCAGGACTTATGGTTAAAAATTTTCCTGCTACCCCAATAATACGGCCATCTTTAATAAGAGGAAAGCGTAGAAGCATACAATTTTTATTATTGAACGTCATGCTTCTGACAATTTCTGCCTTGCCGGTTTTAAGGACTCTTAACATTTTGGATTCAGGGCTTATTTCAGAAATGTGGCGACCAGTACAATCTTTAGCCGGTTTTAAATAGGCTCCGTCTGTAGCATTATTAACGAAACGTATAATCCCTTTTGTATCAATCAGAATCAGACCCTCATAAGGATTATCAAGAAGGCCTGTCAGCATATCTATTGGAATATTGCGCAGATAATTATTATTCTTGATTTGATTTATATAATTTTTTCGATCTGGTTTTGAATTATGCATAATACAAAAGCCTTATTTGTCTTTGAATTTTGCAAAAAAGAGTCAGAAGACCGGCATCCTTCATTAATGTCCAACGATAGTTTACACTTTTGACGGTTCTCGCTTTTCT
>JASFBJ010000454.1 GCA_030149585.1 Desulfobacterales bacterium
TGTTTGAGATCTTTTGGACGATCAACACCAATACTTTTATGATTGGTAATAATAACATTAATCGGTATTTGATTTTCCAAAAGGCGAAGCTGTTCCAGCTTTTCAGCTATTTCCAGTGGGCTGGGACCCAAGGCGACAAACTGTTTCAGAATATTAAAGCGAAAAGCGTAAAGGCCTATATGGATAAAAACAGGGATCGTAATTTTAGCGGCATTATATGGAATAGGGGCTCGTGAGAAGTAGAGGGCCCGACCATTTTTTGTAAAAACCACCTTTACTTTGTCCGGGTTTTCGCCGTCCGGGTTTTCGGACGCCGCGTTCTCCATTTTTCCAGCCAGGGTAGTGACCTGAACAGTGTCATCAATAAACGGAGCCACCAGCTGACTTAACATGGCTGGTTCCAGAGCAGGTTCATCACCCTGGATGTTTATAATAACCGAGTTTTCAGGCAGGTTCAGAATCCGGGCTGCTTCAAGAACTCGGTCAGTTCCACTTTGGTGATCATTTCGGGTCATAAGTGCTGGAATATTTAGTTTTTCAGCAGCACTTAAAATACGCTTATCATCAGTGGCCAGAACAACCTGTTTTAATTCCCGGCATTGTATTGCCCTTTGAAACACATGCCAGAACATTGGTTTTCCCAAAATTTTTGCCAAAGGTTTACCAGGAAATCGGCTGGATTCATAACGAGCCGGAATAATGCCATAACATTGTGGAAGTTTTTTCATATTAGTTACCTGAAAGTAAAAAAGCGGTTTTTACGCATTGCTACAGCATTTCACAAATTACGCGGCAGGCCATGGCTGTACCACCCTGACGATTTTTAAGATATTCAAGGGTTTTGGCTTGAACGGATTTATGTGAAAAAGGCGCTTTTATATCCTGCAATAAAAATTGGGCTGCCGCCTTCCAGTTTGAAGCGCGTCGCACAAGACCCTGTTTCATAATTTTTTCTCCAACCCATGCAAAATTATACCAGGATTCTCCGATAACCGGCATTACACCACACACCAGGGGTTCAAGAAAATTTTGACCGCCAAGGGGAGCCAGACTGCCGCCCACAAAAACCGCATTTGCCAGGCCATAGGCCAGGCAGAGTTCTCCAAAAATATCCCAAATGATAATTGAACCTTTTTTTGCTGGTTGATCAAGAGTGGATCGCAATTGCCAGGGCAGAGAAAGGTGATCAAGATTTTGAGACCAGGCTTTTATGCGGTTCATATGTCGCGGGAAAAGTCCGATTATTATATCAGGCTGTTTTTTTATAAGAAAATCAATTAGTTTTAATATATCTGCCTCCTCCTCTTTTCTGACAGAGCCTAAAACTACCAAAGGCTGGTTTTCCTGGAAATATTTTCTCAGAGGGTTTTTTAGAGAAGTTTGCCCACCTGTATCGCCAATTGCCTGATCAACGCGATCAAATTTTATATTAGGCATAATCTGAACCTGAGTGCCGGGAAAAACAGAGCTAAAGCGAAAGGCATCTTCTTTTGAAATAGCAAGAATTTTATCAGGTTTTACAGCTTTCCAGAAAGAAGGCCAGATCATATAGCGCTTATAGCTGCGGGCCGTCATGCGGCCATTTATAATCAAAATTTTAGAGTGATGCCGGCGCATGGCAGCCAGCAAACCAGGCCAGATTTCCGATTCCAGCAAAATAAGCAGTCTGGGATTAACAAGTTTGACTGCTTTTTCCATCAAGGATGGTCTGTCAAAGGGAAAGAAAGCACAAGAGGCCAAAACTCCTGTTTTTTTATTTTTAATATGCTCAACTGCTTTTTGCAGAATTTTAAGGCCCTGACCGGTATTTGAGGTTAAAAAAATATTTATTGGATGGGGCAAGGATAAATTATTTAATATTTCCAAGGCAAGATATGCCTCTCCTGCTGAAGCTGCCTGGATCCAAAGGTCTGCAGGAAAGGCCGGAGTGTGTTCAAGGGTTCGCTGCTGATATCCCCTGGCAAGTCTTGGGTTTAAGCGCAGCAATGGTTCGGCGATTTTCCAGCTTAAGGCATATAAACCAAAGGCGGCTTTAATAGCTGAAGGATTTGCTAAAGATGTTTTCATTATTTCATTTTTTCACAATTTTTTCACAATACAGCCTGAAAACCACATTTCCCAATCCACCGTTTCTGACACTGCAATCAGTACAGGTTA
>JASFBJ010000455.1 GCA_030149585.1 Desulfobacterales bacterium
TAACGTTGTAATAAGCTGCCGGGCAAAATGTCAACAAGGGGTATCGATTTACTCCCGGTCAGCTTCATTACCATTGTTATATTAAGCCGGGCCACGAGCTATGGGTAAAGTAGCTACCCCATGCTTCATTTTTTTTATTTTTGCTCAGTTATTTGGGATACCTTGAAACATAATATTGTCTTTTTATCATACGACAGCTTTGTTGTATATTAAATTGAATGAGCATTAACAATAAAAACACCTGTTTCTCCTCTAAAAAACGCACCACACCTGTTGGTTACATAAGCTCATTTTTTACTATACTTATCAACATGATGTTGTCTGTTAATTTGGGCACCCACTACCTGTTCCACCAGGATCTCCTTTATTATAAAGCCAGGATGGTTTTAGTATAAAAGTGCCGAAAGGGGTAACTTCAAGGATTGGGATTAAAATCCCATCATGGCAAATTGGACAAGCAGTTCCTGCTTCTTGCTCCAAGGGAACTTCTGTCTCGGACATTGGCAATTGCTGACGGATTTTTTCAATATTGGCTTGCCGTTTACCGTTAGCGAATAAGCCGAAATAACGGATACGGTGAAAGCCATCCGGTAATACATGCATCAAGAATCGCCTGATGAACTCAGTCGCGGGAAGGGTTGTTTCCTCCCAACATCCTTTATTTTTGTAGTTTTTGAATTTGAAACGGATTTGGCCCTGATCCATGGAAAGAAGCTGATCATTGCATATTGCTGTCTGGTTGGTGTATCTGCCTATGTAACCGACAACTTTTTCAGAAAATGAACCTGAGGGCCTCTTCTCCTCAACCATTCCGTTATTTTCAGCAATACCATCAAGGCTGATTAACCGGTTGTCGCTTGTTACCTCTTTATTCGCGTAATTGCTTAAATTCGCAAGTGCTTTTTCCGGGGTAGCCATCGGAGCTTTAGCATATACAACCCAATCTCTCCCCACCAATGTATCTATCCATTGTTCAAAATTACCGGGAATAGAGAGGTGAGCCAACTCATCCGGCAGCTTTAGTTCATTTCTGTAATAGGCATTTTTCAAGCCCTCAACAAATTTACCGCGGAATACTTTGGACATAGCGCATACCGGGAAGAGGAATTTGCCTTTGTGTTTTGGCTCTACCCACTGACCGGCCTCATTAAGTCCACCGCCTGCAACAATAAAATGAACGTGGAGATGTTGCCATAGCTTGCCGCCCCAAGTGTGCAGTATGCCATAAAAACCAATCGTTGCCCCCAGATGCTTGGGATCACGACCGAATTGAAGAAGGGTTTGAGCTGCGCAGTCAAAGAGAAGATTATAGATTAGGGTCTTATTGTAAAGGCTCAGGATAAATAGAAAGTGCGGCAGGGTGAAAACTGTATGGTAATAAGGAACCGGCAGCAACTCCCTTACTCTGGCCTGAACCCATTTACGCCTTTTACTGCCTTGGCATTTTGGACAATGGCGATCACGACAAGAATTGTTGCCTTTCTCTGTGTAATCGCATTTATTGCAAATGTCGATATGGTAACCGAATTCGCCATCCCGGCAATGTTTGATATTGAAAATTACCTTGTGCTGTTTGAGGCTGAGTTTGTGATTGGCAAGGTAGTCATCGGCGTGAAGCCTGAAGATGTCGGCAAGTTCCAGTGAACGACCTTCACTGTTGTTTGTCAGTGGTTGTTTATGACATACAGGAATAGAAAAATTCATGACTTGTGTTTTATGGCTCTGCCAACAAAATAGCGCGGTTGTGGTTGATGTCGCCTAGCAATCTGCGAGAACTGTATCTTGCCTCTTTGTTGAAAATATTGATTTTTTTAGCGTGTGACTTTGATGGAGTCAAGCCTCGCTTTTTACATGCTTTAATAAAGCGTTTGGCACTCTGTCCGTCAAGCATAATATCGCCTTCATCCCATACGACCACATTAAATATCCCTTCAAGAAATAATTCACCGGCCTCAAAAAAATCATCCTGACGGCCATACTTTTCCGCTGCTCTACATGCTCGTTGAGTAGTCCTGAAACATGGGTCAATATTAGATCCTGATGGTCCAATGATATTGTGCTGGATATCATGAGGAACATAACCGATTATGGGATTTGGGTAATTGTTCATTTTGCCTCAGGTTTTCCGCCTAAAAACAGCAGGTTAAGCCTATTCC
>JASFBJ010000456.1 GCA_030149585.1 Desulfobacterales bacterium
TTTGCTCTGGCATTTGCTCTGGCATTTGTTCTGGCGACTGTTCTGAATTTTGATAAGCAGGCAGCCATCTTTGGGATTTTCCTTTTCATGGAACACTGATTATAAAGCATTACGGGAATATTTAATTTTAGAAAGAAATGGTTCTATATGAAAAAAAAGCTCTTCTCCCTTATCATTTCCAAGATGGATCAGGGCCTTATCAGAATATCCTGCAGCGTAAAAATAGATATCTGCCAGGCCGGAAGTTATTTTTTGATCTCCTGGATATTCCACATCAATGATTCGAATCCCTTCAGGCAAATCATATCCTTTTTCTTCAGCCAAAACCTGCTCCTCTTCAGACATGGTTTCATTAATAATCCAGAATTTATTACGGCTAAAGCTGATTTGCAGCGCATAAAGCTTATGATCACGAACCGCCCTGGCCTTGAGAGCCGGAACATTTATCATAATCCAGCGAGCTGTGGCTTTTGATTCATCAATTAAAAATTGTGACCCAAATTTTGGAACGGCAAAAAATAACATAATGCTGATCAGGGTAATTACCACTATAAGTTCAATCAGCGTAAATCCTTGTGCATTAAGTTCAGGTTTTGATTTCATTATTTACCGTCATTAGTTAAATTGGGCGCCTGCTTTTTGCCACCAAAAGATTGACACTACTCTGTGTCCCAACTGTTAATATCTTTATTTTTGCCCTCACCTCCGGCAACCCCGTCTGATCCATAAGAGATAATATCACATTCATCATTGGCACCAGGAGAAAGATAAATAAATTCATTACCCCATGGATCTTTTGGAACTCGTCCTTTATCCAGATAACCACCCTGGCGCCACTTACGTGGCACATTACCGGTTTCAGGAGCCTGAACCAGAGATAGGAGTCCCTGCTCAGTTGAAGGATACATGCCGCTATCCAGTTTATACAGTTTTAAAGCTGTTCCAAGACTTTCAATTTGCATTTTAGCCTTTAGCTGTTTGGCCTCTTCCGGCCGGCCCATAATTTTTGGCACAATCAAACCAGCCAGAACACCTAAAATTACAATAACCACCATTAATTCGATTAATGTAAATCCCAAATTATTTTTTATTCTTTTATGCTTTTTATTCATAAATGCCTCCCTGTTAAAATTTGAACAAATTCTTAATTGGGTAAAAATTAACTGTAAGCTGCAATGCAGTGAATCGTCAAACTTTTTTTTCAGAATAAGTGCATAGAGAGGGCAAACCTTGATTAGTGATTAATGCTTTTTATGTTATTTTATTTCAGGGTTCTGAATCATGGCAACCTGGTAAGAATCAACATCAAAAAATGTAACCTGACAAATGAAGGATGCCTGAATTTATGATTGAAAAAAGAAGATTGCTTGCAAAAAGACCAATTCTTTATTAAGATATAAAATATAAATACGTTGAAGTTGCATAAAAAAGAGGTATTTAAAAGGTTTGAATTATAATGGATAATCGATTCTTTGAACAACCCATCCTCAACTCCCCATATGAATATCCCGCGCGACACTGGGAACTTGATAATGAAGGCCAGCCAACACAGCGAATTATTAAAAACCGCCGCAGTGCAGAGTTTATCACTCCGATTCCAAAGCCGAGAAAACGCAAAAACAAAGATGCGCCTAAGCAACAGGAATTTGTTTTCGATGAAGGCAAAGGGATTTCCACCAAAGAACAACAATACGATCCCACGCCGATTATCAACGCCCTTCGTCGTGATGTGGATTTATGGCGAAGTATTAAGAATCCAAATGACTGGAAAGTTACTCCCGAAACGGCCCGCCTGATTCAGCACTGGCGACATCATAAGTTCAATGATATCCGCCCATTCTTTTGTCAGGTGGAAGCAATCGAGACAGCCATCTGGCTTACAGAGGTCGCCCCAAAATCCGGTAAAAGCGAAAAAGGCTTTCTTAAACATCTTGTAAACGCAAACAACGACGCAAACCCGGAACTTATGCGGCTGGCTCTGAAAATGGCTACAGGCACGGGTAAAACCACCGTTATGGCAATGCTTATTGCCTGGCAGACAATCAATGCCGTGCGTCGACCCACCAGCAAAAAATTCACACGAGGTTTCTTAATTATCACCCCGGGCATAACTATCCGCGATCGGCTTCGCGTGCTTCTTCCCAATGATCCGGACA
>JASFBJ010000457.1 GCA_030149585.1 Desulfobacterales bacterium
TGATCCAGGATAAAATAAGGATGCTTATGGTTATAAAAAAGAAATATATCTGATAGATCTTTGGTGCAGGCTGTTTTATAAAAATACTGTAAAAAGCTCCAAGAATAAGCCCGGCCATAAAGCCAAAAAGATGAGCCGTAATATCAGTATGTTCCCCTGAACCAAGAATACCAAGGATGGCCAGTCCAGCACCCAGAGGAAGCCATGCCCTCATTTGGCGGCCGGGCAGCCTGAATTTTTTGAAAAACCGGTGTGCTGCCAGGATGCCGACGGCTCCAAAGACAGCGGTCGATGCCCCAATTGAAATATGGCCTGTCTTGTGTAAAACAGCATTCATCAGATTGCCTGATATGCCGGTGACAAGTATCATAAACCAGCCAACACCCAAGCCGGTTATGCTGCAAATAACAGTGCCGAATATTGCAATGCCAATCATATTGCCGGCAAGATGTCCGGCATTTGCATGAATAAAAAGAGAGGTTACGCTCCTGTATAATTCTCCGCGCAAAATATAAAAGGCCGATGCCCCATACGTTCTTACGAAGGCGTCGCTATTATTATGTATTTTGATAGCCAAATGAAATGCCGTCAATATAGCAGACACCCATAGTCCTGTGAATGTTTTATGATACTCATAATGAAAGGGTTCATCAGTTTGATTGAAATCCTGGTTTTCTTCCAGGTATTGTTCGATTGTGTTTATGGCCTTTTCGTAATCAATATCATTTACCTTTATATCCCACCCATGCTTTTTTTTTCTCGAACGGTATGAAATGCCGCATGAGGCCAGAACCAGCCTGTATGTATCAACCTGATCTGCTGACAGATTTTCGAATATTATAACCATTCAACTTGAGCGGCTGGCTATCCCATTTGAATGGTTAGAATGAAAAACTGCTTTTTTTAATGCCTTTAAGCAAAAATTGTTTAAACTTTGATCTGCCTGAAGAGCACGTATAGCAAGAGATTTATGTAAATCCTTTCCGGGACGAAGTAGAAATTTGCCGGAATATTTTTTTTTAGCGGTTTCAGGAGGAAGAGGTTTGCCATCTTCTTCATATAGAGTTACATTTTCTTCTACAATTTTACATAGCTCTTTGTAAACTTTAGCTTCATTATCTCCATGGCAACCTCCATAAATAAGACTTGGGCAAGTGCCCACATAACATTGATCTTCTTCAGACCATTCAACAATTTTTAGATATTTATCGGAATTTTTCATTTTTTTGACTCCTTAATTGCTTTTTTAACATCCTTTTCTTGATAGCGTAAAGCATCAGCTCCAATTTTACCGGAAACGGTTACAGGTTTTGCCACTTTCTGATGGACAAAGTTGCGGTGACTTCCTTTACCTCCACGATTAACAAATCCTGCTCTTTCAAGTTCTTTGATCAGTTGTTTTATCTTTTGTGGCATAAATAAATAATATCAATTTGGTACCACCAAGTCAACTTTATTTTGTATTCTACCGGTTGTTGAGGTCCAGGGCTTTTAGAGTAAGTTTATTATTATCTGTTTGAAGTCTAAGATGAAAACGTCGAATTGTCTTATATAATGGATAACCAAAAAGAAAATCCAGCAGGTCAGGGGCAAGATGGCTCTTTTCGATTATAAGATCTCGCATATGAGCATCATAGCGGATTATTTCTAAAATAGCTGTTTTACTTTTTTGATCAGTCTGAAAACGATAATTTTTAGCCAGTTCAGCCAGTTTTTCATAGCAGCAATGCTCTTGATGCTCCTTTATAATTTCCCAAACTCCATCATTTTTTTCAAGCAGGTCTTTACGTGTAAGACGGTCTTTTGAATAAAGGGCTTCAATTGCGCGTGTGTCCCAGCATTGCAGCACCTCACATTCCAGTGGTCTTTTCTCGTAAATCAAACATAGCCGTTGAATCTCATCAAAAAAAATACAAGTCCGGCTGTTTTTTTTATTTTTTATTTTAATAATGTCGGAAGCTACCGGCTGGATGCATTCTTTTATATTATCATAAGCCGGCTCTCCTTGACGGATAGTAAAGAGATTATTTGATTTAATCAGCCCTTTTTCTATCAAAGTTTTATCAGCTTTATGAAAAGCCGGTCCACCTTTTTTGCAACAGGTGCCGCAGCAGATGCATTCAGTAATATTATCATGAGAATTCATGGGAT
>JASFBJ010000458.1 GCA_030149585.1 Desulfobacterales bacterium
TCGTTCCCACGCTCCAGCGTGGGAACGCATACCATACAGGTTCCCACGCCCGTTCTCATTCTTTGGCGTGGGAAACCAGACCCGCTCAAAAAGAACGCCTTTTTTTTTAAAACAGTCTTATGGATATTCTGCGCGAAGTCAGGACTGCTGAGTTGCTGTCAAAAGCGCCAACCGCGGTCAGATGTTTTACTGCTGCATTTTCCGTCAGACGCTCTGCGAGATCATCTGAAAAATTTTCAAAACTGGTATGCACTTGAACCATGCGATTTTGTTTAATAGCAAAAATTCCCAAGCCACTCGCAGGTGGTATAAGCTGCGCTCCATTTTCAAAAGACTCAAGATCTGTTATCACTCCTGCTTGAAACACATGACGCGGATAACCATATTTATCCGGGTCAAAAATTATATTATCTGAGCTTAGAGTTTCAAAAGCGTCCGGCTCAGCCGGAAACCAGCCGGCTTTTAAAATTGCCTGAATATTGGCAACTCCCACCAGTGTTTGAGCTGTGAAATCAGGTGGCGCTATTCCAAATTTATTTACAAAACCCCGAATCTTAACCGGGGTGCCTGCTCCAAAATTATCCGGAGCCAGCTCACCTGTATTAATTTCATAATTTTCAGGATCAGCATCATTTACCAAATCAGAGCCAGTGCCGCTAAAATCAAAAAGCCCTGTTCTGCGGCCATCAATTGAATTAAGATCAACAACCACCAGCCTGGAATCTGTGGTATTATCCACCACAATACCTTTAAGAGTTGTTAAGAGCAATCGGACATGGCCGCTGGTTGCATCGATTTGATTTTCCTCAGCATTTAACACACCAAAAGCCATAATTTTTTGTCCCACTGAAATATCATCAGTGGAACCTGTAATAGCTGAAAGCTGGCGGCTGACAGTTGTGTTTTCGCCAAGCAAAATTATTTGGGTTGAATTAAAAATCACGCTGCCGTTAGAACGAAATAAAGTAGCACCTCTTACTGTTAAATTATTGCCTGATCTTGCAATCACATTACCGGTTATTACATCATTTTCTCCGCCTGGAACACTGGAGCCGGCATAAACTTCACGGGCTTCAAATCTGGGAGGGTTAAATAATAATTCGCCAATGGCGATAATTGCGGTTAAAGGAGTCTGTTGATCAAGCTCGCGCAGTCCATCCTGGCCCTCAAACTGCTCCCCATTTATCTCATAAACAGTAGTATCCCTGCTTATAACTTTAAGAATTCCAAATCGTTCATTTCCGTGGCTTAGAACATGGAAAAAGGGGCGGATAATGACCTTAAAGCTGTTATTGTCAACTGAAACCGATTTAAGGGGACCACGCACCCTGTGAATCCTTGAAGTTTCAACATCAACCTGGGCCAGAAGAACCGGATGTACGGTTAAGGTTATTGATTCGTCATCAAAAACCACTTCATTGGAGGCATTTAGATCAAAATCAAAGCTGAGATGGGCTGGAACTCCTGGTGCGATCACCAGCCGGTTATGATCGCTTAAACGCACTGAAACCTCTATAGTCTCGAAGGAATTACCATCTTCATCTTCAATGGCATCAACAGAGACTGCTTCACCAGCCTCATTTTCAACAATAATATCAGCATTTCTATAATCCAGCTTTAAACAAGCTTTGGTATACACTCCCGAAGGTACTGTGGCGGCAGTTAAAAACTCCGTCATATCTGTATATTGAGCAAAATCAACCTCAGTTTCCAAAGGCAGAGTTTCAACTATTGCGCCATTGGCTTTGATTAAAGTCAGAGAAATCACCTTGACTTTATAATTGATAAAATCTCCTGCATCATCGGTAAGGCTGATAACCACCTGACCGGTTTCCTGGGTTTCATCCGGGTTAGAAGCATCCCCGCAGCCGTACAGACCACTAATCAGCAGGCCGGAGCATATAAGAATCATCCAGAACAAAAAGGTCTTGCGTAGTTTTTTATAAATAGCGTTCATAATTTTGCCTCCTCTATAATTTAATTTCTGGTTAGATCTGATAAGGAAATTAGATAATCAGGTTAAAGATTTTGATGTTTTACGACGATCCAGTTAAAGATTTAGTTGACATTCATTTGAAAATAATTTTAATTTATATCATCTTTTCTTACAGAAATTCTATTTTAATTCATTTTTGATCTGAAAT
>JASFBJ010000202.1 GCA_030149585.1 Desulfobacterales bacterium
ATTTGTTTTTTTACTTTTTTCTTTCTCGTAGTCGTTTTTTTCTTGACTTTTATCTTTCCCGCCTTTTATTGATAAGAGATAATGAAAAAAATACCCCTGAGACGATCTGAGATGCCGCAGGGCAGACGATCTTTAGTAGAGAATGTTCTCTTTTATATCCATAAACAAAAAGGAGGCGATTTTGAATGATGTTTGTTAAGAGTTTTGTCATCAGTATAATTTTTATAGCAATTTTTGTTTTTACTAACGCTCTATTCATCAACTGGAGCTTGCCGACTAATTTTTGCGTAGCCGTTGGTTTGAGTTGGTTTACTATCACTCTTTGGAAGTGGACATCTAATATTATAGCTTTCAAAAAATCAGGAATGAAACTTCCTGAAGAACCTGAGAAAAAGGATGTTGTTGTTTTAGATCCTGTTGTAGATCCTGCTTTTTCAGATTGTACTTGGAATATTTGGTATAATGATTGGAACGATGATTCTTTATAAAATTAAATTTTAATTTCTGTACCCGAAGTTGAAATTTGATACAAACTGACAATTGTTGCACAATCAACCCTTCCCAGGGTTACTGAAAATTTAATTTTAATTTCATTATCGTCCGGTATATTTTCAGCAAGGGTGATAGTTATATTTTTTTGATTCTGCATAATCTTTTTCAGGTGTTTGGTTGTTGTAGATGTAATAGACATATATATATTATCTACTGCCAGAAAAAATTCGTCTTCGGTTTTTACGACATTCAACATTTTACCAGGTTGCTTGTTCGTAATTTTATCAAAAACAACAAAAATCAATCCTTTGTCAGTCACCATATACTTACGGGCAAGCAATGGATTTTTTAGTTTATTTAGGTTTATTTTCTGCATTTTTCGATTCTCTTTCCCTTAACTTTCGGTAACTATTCCGATTTTAATCAATGGTTTTTATGTCTAAATGAAGGATCTCCTGTTTTGAAAAAATCTTCCATCATTTGTTTTTGATTCCCTATATATTTTTCTGCATCATCTTCATTGACATTCAGCATGTTTGATACTGTTTCTACATCATTATTGTTAATCGCTTCTCCCAATGCATAGCCTCTTTTGACATCTTGCGGAATGCTCCTGATATTTTCTCTAAAATTTGTACTTGCTGTACTTATTTGTGAATTAACTGAGCCAATCATCCTTTTACTCATCGAGTTAAGTGGATTACCTATTTGAGAAAAATCGGGGTCGGTTGCAACTTTGTTTGCAATATCAATACCCTGCAAAATAGTGCCGCTGGCTAATGATGCAGGATTGGTAGCAAAACCACCAATCATTCTACCATCTTGTACGCTCCCCCAACCGGAGCCAACAGCTTTGAGAGCATGTTTTTCCGCATTTGCCTCAGTTTGACCCATGCCCATGAGCGTGCCTTTGAAAGTACTGTAGGCTGCGCTTTGAGCAGGGCTGTAGTTGGTATTAACGCCGCCATCATACTGTCTGGTGTTGTCGTGATGTTTGCTAATATCTCCTGATTCGCTCGTCTTTACATCCTTCTCCGCAATAGCCCGCCCACTCTTGGCATCCACCATAGACATCTTTAAGCCGCCGTTCTCACCAAGACGCCCTGACATCCTGACAGCTTTCCCGGCTATATCACTCGGCTGTATGCCAAAGTATCCGGCCACGTTATTTGTTTCTCCGCCAGGCGCAGGCGTGAACTCCATTCCTTGCAGATGCCGGTTCATCATCGTATGCCCGCCTTGAGAATCCTGGTCAATACGCTGCATAGCTGCCATAGTGCCGGGGCTAACACTACCACTGCCGGCTATCTCATCCCTTGCCTTAATCGCAGTCTGTTTGGCAGCATTATTTAACTGATTCCGGTACGCCACATTACCCACTGCCTTAAGCCCATGCTCCGACTGAAAACCAGCCACAGCCTCTGACTCTGCCCCGCTTGTCATACCTTCAATTCGGGAGGTCATTGGTACATTTCCGTTCTGGGCCTCAACGCCTTGTATCCAGCCGGATTGATTACTGACACTTCTCTCGGCGTTTTTACCCACAAAGCCGCTATCAATATTCTCCGCCCGGCCAACCGCATTACCATGAGCCACACTTTCCCGATTTTTGACCACATTAGCCCCGCCCATAGTGCTTCCTGCTGAGACCGCATTACCGCCCATTGCGCCCATAGTGCCGGTTGCCGTCCTGATATTGCTTTCAGCGCTATAGGCTCCGGAACCGATAGAATCCTTATAACTATGATTAGCATAGGTCATCATCGGGCCGGTTTCGACCTGCGATCTTATATACGAATTGGTTGCCTGGGGGTCCAGTCCGCCAAGGCCGCCCGCGGCTGATCCGGCTGCACCGGCCGCTGTCATCCGGCCGGCGAAATGGCCAAAAGTCGCTCCACCGAATTTTACCAGCATCATACTCATGGAACCGGCCAGCATCATAGCCGACCATCGGGCTGCGCCAAACACAGCCAGGGCTTTTTGAGCATCGCTTTTGAACAGTATGATACCGCTCAGGCCAAGCCTGTAATTCCTGATTTCATCTAAAAGATCAAGAGTCTTGTCCATGGCGAAGCTGTGCACCAGGGCGTCACAAATGCCCCAGGAGGTTAAAAAAATAAAAATTCCGAATATGAAAGCAACTGCCCGGCCGCAAATAGGAGTCGGAATCAACAAACAAACAAAAGGAATCAGGCCGATAAAAATACAAAACGAAACGCTCCGTATGATTGGTATCCATTCATTGCTCAAGATACCCATACCTATCATACTCAGCCCTGCTGATCGTCCGCCAATTCTCAAAACAGCTTCCTCTGCAGGGCTTTCGGTGATTACATCCCAGATATGATGACCGATCAAAATCTGCCGCATAATCAGCGAAGATGATATCCCTGCGCCGCCCAGGATATAGTTACTGACAAAATTGACGGCTTTGTTTTCGCAAATCAGCCTTAGATTCTGACCTGATCCAACACTGCTGTAGTTTCCCAGGCCGGCCCGGGAGCATCTTTCTGTCCAGAATTTTTGTACACAGGCATTGGCAGGCGTCAGGGTATTTAAAAAACCGGATAGATTTGTCCATGCCTGCTGACAGGTGCAGGTTTGACCGGTTTTGTGAGCGCTGTCATAATATACCGTGTACATGGCAGGATTAGCGGCCAGGGCATAGAGCGGCATAAAATCCGTATTATCGTTAATGTCATTAATATCCAGAGTTGTTCCAGGACGGCCGACTTCATAAAGAAAACAATCTTTGGTATATCTGGCAAGCGAACTATTCATATACTTGCCGTCCGCTCCGCAGCGGGTGAGATCTACACCCCCCTGAAACGCTTTGGTAAAAATATTATAAGCCAGTCCCCCTGCGTTTTCCCTGTATGACCTTGGATCTCCAGATGTCCAGATCATTTCTATCAGACCGGTTTCGATCTTGTTCGCAAATCCGGCCATAAAAGCCACTCCGTCCGGAATACCCGGGACAACCATCATTTCATTAAGGGTCTCGTCATAGATTGTAATTGTCGTGGTCGAACGAATAAAGGTTGCATAAATCATCACTCCGGCCACAAAAACACCGAGACACGACAACCAGACATAATAAGGATTTGCGCCCCGGAATAAACCTTTGGCAACCGCCATTAGACCACCTGCAACCAGGCCTATTACAAACATACCGAAGAACAGCCCCTGATAATTATTATCCGACATGATCAGAGCCAGTTTTTGAAACGCATTAACGGTTGCATCAAACTGATTCCAGACAGTGTAGACTTTCAGACTATTTGGAATATCCGCCCAGGCTGATGATATAAAAAACAGGCTGAAAAATATAAAATATTTACTTGTTTTTTTAATTCGCATCTCACTCTTTCCCAATTCGCGTGGACAAAGATGAACTTCCTATCTGTGCGCTCAACAGATCATTAACAATTTTATTTGCTTCCCGTACCCGATTGGCAAATTCAAGATTCTTGTTTAAATTCGTAAGCTGAATCGAGTAATCGTTTTGAGCCATATCAACATACTTAATTAAATCCTGTTTCATCGTCTTTAAAAGACCATGTGGAATCTGGGCTAATTCGGCCTTACAATTATCAAGCTCGGCGCCGGCCTGATTTTTAATTACGGTATCAACTATAGCCAGGGTTTCATTAACCTGGTAATAAAAATCCTTGATTATGGCATAAGCGTAACTGATACTGACAATTCGGGAATACATGTCGGCGATCAAAGTAAAATCAGCAGCGTTATTACCACCATAAGCAATCAGATCATTATTAATTGCCTTTTTAATCGGGATCGGAATAGTATTTAAAAAAGTTTCCTGACTGACTGATAATAAGGTTCCGGTGGCAATATTTTGAGTGATATTATAAAGCATTTGGTAAACCCAGTCATTCAGACTGTTATAGCTATTCCCATCAACAACAACATTAACAAGCGGCACACAGACTCCATTATCATCCCGGTATTCAAGATCATTAGAAAGAACAAGATCAAGAATATGTTCCGGAGGATTATCACAAGGGCCAAAATATTTATAATCAATACCTCCGCCGGATAAACTGACCATAACATCCCCGAGAAAACCGCGCATCAACTTGGCAAAATCTATTGAGTAACCTTTTGCACTGGATAGATGATCAAGAATATACCCATCAGTAAAAAATATCTGCCTTAAGATAACCGGACAACCACTGATCATGTTTACTTCACTGGTTCCCACTGTACTGGCAGCCTGACTCGTAGTTTGACCGTCAGTGTCGTTTTTAAATGTTTTGTAAAGATCAGTCAGCCCGGAACTGTTGGAATAATCCGCCAATGCCTCTGTCCGCACTTCACCGGCCTTATACGAATCTATAGCAGTTGTAAGAATAGCCTTGGTCGCTTTACAATCATCAAACTGAAGCTGATTTAATCTGTCAACTATAGCTGTAAATTCCGATAAAGTCGTAGCAAGCTGTTCAGATAAAGTTTTTAGAGCTATCTGAAAAGCAATCGCCGGTGCAGCAGAAATCATGCTTTCAAGTTTATCGATCAGATAATCCGAATCCAAAAAACTTACCCCGCCTAAAAACAGATCAATTCCGCCGCAACCAGCCTTGATTCTCGGTTTTTGAATTGTGATCGGATAATCAACGCCATGCTTCCACCGTAATGACATTGAACCGGCCGAGGCAAAGCCTCTTTTTTGACCCTCAAGATATGCCGGTCCGGAATAAGTTTTTTGTTGAATCCAGTCATCGATCCACTCGGCCCCGGCCGGCATGGTAATAAATAAAAAGACCAGTGTTAAAATTATTTTTCTAAGCACGTTCACCCGCCATAATTTCTAATGCCTGCAAATAAGTTTTGCCGGAAGCAACCAGCTTTTCAAAAATCGCATTTTCACCGGCATCGGATGTATAGAGATAATAAGAAAACGGATCGAGTGTCAGCCTGGCAACCCCGGTTCCGGCCGGGGTATCCATGAAAATTTCGGAATACCTCGGTTTGGGGCTTTTAACGCTTTTCAAAATCTGCAAAAGGAAAGCTTCATAATCAATGATTTTTTTCTCTGCGGCTTTTCCAAAAGCAGATGACTCCAGATAAAATTTATAAGCTGAATTTTCTTTTAAAACATTACCGATATCGCCGAACATCTCCAAATCAAGCAACGATTGAGTAATAGTTGTAAAACTTCCTCCGTATTTTCTGGCCCGGCGGTACCCCTCTTCGATTACGTTTTTCAGCATTGACCCTTCCCGAAAAAACTGCCATGCTTCATCGAAAACAATCAGTCTTTTTCGATTCCGGTCAGAAAGGTATAAATCCTGGGTAACATAGTTGAGCAACTGCAGGGTAACTACATTAAAAAGATCATCCTGTTTTTTAAGTTCCTCAAGTTCCAGAACTACAAAATCATCCTGTGAGATATTAAGAGTAGCCGGGCCGTTAAACCATTTGCCGAAAACACCGCGACTGGTAAATTCTCTTAGATTAAAAGCCAGTTTCGATGCCAGCAGGTTAAGATCAGCAACGCATGCGGGATTATCATCACAGTTAAAATCAAGAATTTCATCAGCGTATTTTGTAAAGTTAGTCAGGTATTCATAAATGCTATCAATATCAGCCTGGTTGCCGTAATTTTCATAAGCATAGCGGATTGCGTTTTTGATGATGGTTATTTCACTTTCGCCGGGAACCCCCTTGGTGGCGGAATAAACCATTTGAATCACGATTGCGCTGATAGAAGTAATATCCTCGTTAATATCAATAATATTGGTAAAGGGATTAAGGACTATCCCTGAATTTTTGGTAAAATTGATAAAGACGCCCCCCAGAATTTTACATAACTTTTTATAGGAACCACCTATGTCAATGATCCGGATCATGGACCCGGCCGCATAATAATTACTGACAAGATAATTGGTTAAAACCGATTTGCCGGAACCGGATTCAGCGCAGATGAGAGCATTGTTATTGTTGGCCCGTGAATCAAAAAGATCCAGGCTGATGATTTGACCCTTTCGTCCTGTAAAAAGATTGCACGAAGCCCCGCTTCCGGCAAAATCAGCTTGAATCGGCAGGCAATAAGCAGCGGCATCTCCATCCATGATAAAATCACGATCAATATAATCGGGATTTTTATTGACATTAAACAAACCAAACGGCAAGCTGGAAAGAAAAAGAATTTTATTGATTAATTTATCTTCCTGCATCACAAAGCCCTGAGACTCCCAGACTCTTCTAATTCTAAGCAAGC
>JASFBJ010000033.1 GCA_030149585.1 Desulfobacterales bacterium
TGATTATGTTTATAGGTGGGCAAAAGCTTTTCCCGACAAAGAAGCTCTTATAGATATTAATACCCGACTAACCTGGTTGCAATATAAAAATATAATGGACAAGATGGCTCTTAATTTTCTTGATTTGGGTATTAAAAAAGGCGATTTTGTGGTGACTCAAATACCAAATTCAGTTGAAGCGGTCATTACAGAATTTGCACTGGGTAGAATTGGTGCCTGCATTGTTCCCTTAGCAATGCAGTGGAGACAACACGAGTTAGACTATGTACTTGGCCAAACAAAAGCCACTGCCGTTATTATTCTTAACGAATATGGTGGTTATGATTATCCTTCTATGATTAAGGATCTGAAGTCAAACCATGACCATCTCAAACACACCATAGTGATCGGTGATAAAGCGCCGGATTGGACAATCTCATATAAAAAACTATGGGAAAATAATATAGAAGAAAAATATCCAGAAGACTATTTGTCCAAAAACTGCACTTTGGACGCCAATGATGTTGTCACCATGTGTTATACTTCAGGAACAGAGGCAGATCCAAAGGGATGTCCCAGAACACATAATATGTGGAAAAGTTTTGCCAGATGTTTTTTATTAGACTTTCAGTTAAATGGATCTGATAGAATTGTTACATCATTACCCTGGATTAATATTTTTGCTCAGGTTGTAACGGTTCTTTCAATGGCAATGACCGGCGGAACACTAATCTTGTTAGATGGATTTGAACCAGAAGGATTTGCTAAAATACTGGAAAAAGAGAAAGGAACTGTATATCCTGGCGTACCGGCAATGCATATTGCCATGTTAAGTTCTTTAGACTTCAGCCTTTATGACTTTTCTCAATTAAGACTCGTGGTATCTGGCGGTGCTCCATGCCCCACCCCCGTAATTAAAGGTCTTATGGAAAAATTTGGTTGTTTGGTTGTCAATGGATGGGGATCAAATGAGGGTACTTTCAATTCCACTGAGATTGGATTGGCGCCTGAAATAGTTTCTAAATCAATTGGTGTCTCTGAGATATTTTTTGAAACAAAGATTGTCGATGATAAGGGCAGCACAGTTGGAGTCAACGAGACAGGAGAATATTGCCAAAGAGGTCCTGGTCTAATTGGCGGATATTATGAGCGTGATGATTTAAATAAAAAGAGCTGGGACGAGGATGGCTTTTTTCATACCGGTGATGCTGTTAAACGTGATGAAAATGGTTTTATCCATTTTGTGACCAGATTAAAAGATATTATTATTAGAGGCGGCTTGAATATCAGTGCTGAAGAAGTCGAATTTATACTTTATAAACATCCCAAGATTCTTAATGTTGCAATAGTCGGAATGCCGGATCAAAAACTTGGCGAAAAATCCTGTGCTTTTATTGAGTTAAAACCAGAAGCTGAAAAACTTAGTTTAAAGGAGATTACTGATTTTATGGAAAAAGAAGGTGTAGCAAAATATAAGTGGCCTGAGAAAATAGAAATTACAAATATGCTTCCACGCACACCAACCGGTAAAGTTTTAAAGTATAAGCTTAGAGAAGAAATTAGCGTAAAGGTTTAAATCGTGTGTACGCAAAAGATATTATCTCTATTAGGATAAATGGTCAGGGTTATCAAGCTGATAAATAATTGACATGGAGGAGAAAATAAAAAATGCTAAGGACTAAAGAGCAATTTCAAGAAGATTTATTTCGTATGAAATCAAATATTTATATCGATGGCGAGCAGATAGGCCGGGATGATCACCGTATCCGGCCTGGTATAAATGTTTTGGGTATCACCTTTGACCTGGCCCTGGATCCCAAATATAATGGGCTTGCTACAGCTACCTCAACGGTTACCGGCCAAAAAATCAATCGCTGGGCGCATTTGCCTCAAAATCCTTATGATTTAATGCAAAAACAAAAATTGATTCGAATTGGCGCTCGCAGAGCAGGCGGCTGTATCCAAAGGTGTATGGGCCACGATGGCCTTAACGCCCTTGCCATCTGCACCAAAGAAATGGATGAAAAATTTGGAACCGACTATCATCAAAGATTTCTGAATTATCTTAAATTATATCATGAAAATGACTGGGACGCCTGCTGCGCCCAGACCGACAGCAAGGGCGATCGTCTCAAAAGGCCCAGCCGGCAAAATGATCCGGACGCATATGTTCATATAGTTGAGGAAAGAAAAGACGGAATTGTAGTCAGCGGCTATAAGATGTCAATTACCCAGGCGCCTTATGCTGATGAGATTATAGTTGTTCCGACCAGGGCTTTAATGGAAGAAGACCGGGATTATGCCGTGGCCTTTGCAGTTCCAGCCGATCAGGAAGGGGTGAGCCTGGTAACAAGGCCTGTCTGGTTGAGGGATAAGGATGAAAAAAAGGCAGCGCCCTTTTGTAAATATGGTGGATCAGACTGTGTTGTGATTTTTGATAATGTGTTTATTCCAAAAGAACGTGTTTTTATGTGCAAAGAATGGCAATTTGGCCGCAGGATAGCGCTTTTATTTGCCGATTCCCATCGCCACAGCTACAGCGGATGTAAACCTGCTGTTTCCGATGTATTATGCGGAGCAACGGCTCTGGCTGCCGAAGCCAATAATATTCAGAAAGTTTCTCATGTAAAAGAAAAGCTGTCTGAATTTGCCAGTGCTGCAGAGCTTGCCTTTGCTGCCGGGATTGCAGCAGCAGTATATGGTGAAAAAACTTCCAGCGGAGTTTTTTTTCCAAACAAGATATATGCTAATGTGGGCCGTAAACTGACTGGAGAGCTCATATATCACGAGTATAATCTGTTAACTGAAATTGCCGGCGGCATAATCGCCACAATGCCTTTTAAAGGTGATTTTGAAAAAGGTGATAATAAGGATCGTTTGATGAAATTTATTGTCAGAAATCCAAAATTATCTCCTGAAGAATCTTTAAAAATATGGAAATTTGTGGAAAATGTCGGCGCCTCTTCCATGGCCTCCTGGTATCAGGTTGCCGGTGTTCACGGAGGTGGTTCACCAATAATGGAAACAATTGCTTTAAATCTGGACTATGATTTTGAAGATAAAAAAGCCCTGGCACGCTATCTTGCCGGAATTGACGAAGAGCTGGATGATTCAAAACTGTTAAACCAAGAGCCGACTTTCGGCAAGCAACTAGTTTAAGAAAAAATAATCAGAAAAGAGCATACTCCATTATCCTGATCTACACTTTTTTCTACCAAGAAACTTCTTGTTTCTTATAGGAAAAATGGCGCCGCGAAATATAAAGCTCGTTCCCACGCTCTGGCGTGGGAACGAGAAAATCTTGAGCAAAACCTCAAAACCTGCTATTAATAATTCCTTAAAATTTGTTTAGCAATTAAATATTTCCCCCATAGGAGTAGCATATAATGGAATTGAAACAGATTGCGGTTCTGCCTGGTGACGGTATAGGCCCTGAGGTAATGGATCAAGCGCTGAAAGTATTGGAATCAATTCAGAAAAAATTTGATTTAAAAATCAAATGCGAATTTGCGGAAGTTGGAGGCCTGGCCATCGACAAATTCGGCAAAGCTCTGCCTGAAAAGACCCTGGAGATTTGCGAAAAAAGTGACGCCATTCTTTTTGGTTCAGTAGGCGGCCCTGCCTGGGAACATTTGCCGCCTGAGCAGCAGCCCGAAAGAGCGGCTCTTTTGACTCTGAGGAAACATTTTAATTTTTTCTGCAATTTAAGACCTTCCAGAATTTTTCCAGCCCTGGCAGGCGCCAGTCCCCTGCATCCTGAAATTATTGGGGACGGTTTTGATATTTTATGTGTGCGGGAGCTCACAGGAGGTATCTATTTCGGCCAACCAAAAGGCCGCGAGGGAGAAGGCTTAGAGGAAAAAGCTTATGATACAATGGTATATACCCGTGCTGAAATTCAAAGGATCGCTCATATTGCATTTAAAGCCGCAAGAAAAAGAAAAAATAAAGTGACATCTATTGACAAAGCCAATGTTTTAACAACCATGGTTTTCTGGCGGGAAGTCGTCAGTCAGGTTGCACAATCATATCCGGATGTTGAATTAAATCACATTTATGTGGATAATGCTACCATGCAACTGGTCAAAAATCCTCATCAGTTTGATGTTTTATTATGCGGGAATATGTTTGGCGATATTATTTCCGATGAATGCGCTATGCTTACAGGATCCATGGGACTTCTGGCTTCAGCCAGTATAAATGAGGAAAGTGTTGGATTATTTGAACCAGCCGGCGGGTCTGCTCCGGATATTGCAGGCAAAGGAATAGCCAATCCAATAGCCCAGATTCTTTCAGTAGCCATGATGCTGCGGCATAGTCTTGATGCATTAAAAGAGGCAAAAGCCATTGAAAAGGCAGTAGAAGCTGTGCTGCAAGACGGCATCTTCACCCAAGATATTACCAATAATCAATCAAAGGCTGTAACTACCTCGCAGATGGGAGATGAGGTTGTTGCTAAAATTTTGAATTAGGGTTCAATGGGATCAGACTTGGAAGTCAGAGGGGCTGGACTCTGAGGGGCTATAAAACGATAAGCAAAAACATTGGACAGATTCAAAGATCAGAGCTTTTGCTTTTTGTTGTGTCGTTTCTATGACTTTGATAAGAATTATGCTGAGGCTCTTAAAAAATCGTTTCTATGTTTAGGGCGCCTCATAATTTATTTACGATACTCCATAATTGCTTTTTGATTCAAAAAATAAATATCCAATGATTTTGAATAAACATACTTTAACCAATTGATTAATTTAAATAATCATTCCAGGTGTCCTGCTTCGCAAGCAATACAAAAAATCTTTTTTGTTAAAAAATAAAAAAAAATCAATATTTCTCTTGACCAAACAAAAAACATATATTATTTCTTAATTTAAGAAATAAACCATATTCACAATATTGCATTCCGTAAAATAATATTCTTTGGTTAATTATGCATAGAATTTTCAGAACATAGTATTCGTAATTTTTGACAATTATTCTAAAATTGAAAAGGGGGCCTAAAACATTGGCGGCCGCAGATAAGATAAGAGATGGTGAGATCCTCCTGGAAATGAAAGATGTTCATATGCTTTTCGGAAAAGTTATTGCTCTGGCAGGGGTTAATCTTGAGATCAGAAAGGGTGAAATTCATTCGGTAATCGGGCCCAACGGAGCTGGAAAAACTGTTATGATGAATATAATAAATGGGTTATATCGTCCCCAGCAAGGCGAAATTTTTTATAAAGAGAAAAAAATTAATTTTTTAAAGCCCTATGAACGTTCAAAACTTGGTTTGGCCCGAACCTTTCAAAAAGTTGAGGTGTTTGGGGGTATGACTGTTTTGGATAACATCCGGCTGGGACGACATATTCATTATAAATCAGGTATTTTCAGCGGTTCATGGTATTTTGGGAAAACCGCCCGTGAGGAAAATAAGCATCGCGCCTTTATTGAAGAAGAGATTATTGATCTGCTGGAAATAGAACAGATTCGCAATAAACCGGTTGGTATGCTGCCCTATGGTCTTCAAAAAAGAGTGGAACTGGGAAGGGCTCTGGCCCTGGAACCCGAGCTTTTAATTCTGGATGAACCCCTGGCTGGTTTAAATCTGGAAGAGGTTGAAGATATGGCCAGATTTATTCTTGATATTAATGAAGAAAAGCGCTGGCAAGTCACCTGCCTGCTTGTTGAACATGATATGGGGGTGGTGATGGATCTGTCCCATAGGGTTTTTGTGCTGAATTTTGGTAATATGATCATAGACGGCACCCCCAAAGAGGTTCAAAACAACCCGGAAGTAATAAAAGCATATCTGGGCGAAGACGATTTATACTCAACCCGGAAATAGGCCGTAAACAGGCCAAAATTGAATAGGTAAAAAAAGAGTATGGAAATTACACAAGAATTGACAATTCCAAAATTATTTTTTCAGCAGGCTCAAAAATATGGTTCCAATAAGGTTGCCATGCGTGAAAAAGAATTTGGAATCTGGCGGCCCATTACCTGGCAAGACTATCTTGAAAATGTAAAATATTTATCTTTAGGCCTGATAGAACTGGGGCTTGAAAATGGCGATAAAGTAGCCATGATCGGCGATAACCGCCCTGAAGGACTTTGGGCTGAAATGGCTGCCCTTTGCGTCGGAGGTATCGGTGTATGGCTTTTTCAGGACTGCCTTATAGATGAAGTCCGTTATATAATAGATCATTCTGATACCAAATATCTTTTTGGCGAAGGCCAGGAGGAGGTTGACAAAGCGATTTCCATTAGAAATGAGTGCCCAAGGCTTGAAAAAATCATCTGGGACGACCCAAAAGGAATGCGCAACTATGATCAGGATTATCTGATCAGTCTTAAACAGGTGCAGGAACTTGGAAAAAAACTTGATCAAAAGCAGCCAAAATTATTTGAAACCCTGGTCAAACAGGGCTCTGGAGAAGATGTGGCTCTTCTTTTTTATACTTCCGGCACCACATCCCTGCCCAAAGGAGCTCTTTTATCTCATAATAATATGCTCACCATGGGCAAATATCTAATGAGCGTGGATCCATGCAAAGAAACTGACGATTATGTTTCTTATCTGCCTTTTGCCTGGATTGGAGAGCAGATGATGTCGATTTCCTGCGGTCTTCAGATGGGTTATACACTCAACTTTCCGGAAGGCCCCGCCACTGCCCAGGAAAATATCAGGGAAATCGGTCCCCATGTAATGTTTGCCCCGCCACGAATGTATGAGGAGATGACCCGTTCGGTTCAGGTGAAATATCTGGATGCTACCTGGATCAAACGCAGGTTTTATGAGTTTTCCACAAAAATCGGCTATCGTGTTGCCAATCTGAAATTTGATAAAAAGCCGATCCCCTGGTACTGGGCTCTGCTGGAGTGGCTGGCTTATATTACAGTTCAAAAAAAGCTTAAAGATCATCTTGGTTTATCAGGAATAAGAAACGCCTATACCGGAGGCGCTGCCATGGGGCCTGATCATTTTCGCTTTTTCCATGCTCTTGGCGTTAATCTAAAACAGATCTATGGGCAAACGGAAGTTGCCGGGATTTCAGTGGTACACCGCAGTGGCGATATTAAATTTGATACAGTGGGCAAGCCCATTCCAGGTACCCAGATTAAAATTACTGAGGATGGAGAAATTATAACTAAAAGTTCCTCTGTATTTCTTGGTTATTATAAAAATCCGGAAGCCACAGCCAAAGCCCTTCAGGATGGCTGGCTTTACTCAGATGATAAAGGCTTTATAGATGATGACGGACATCTGGTGGTTTTTGATCGTACCAAAGATGTTTTTACTTTAAAAGATGGGCAACCCTTTTCGCCCCAGTACCTTGAAACACGTCTTAAATTCAGCCCCTATGTCAAAGATTCCTGGGTGATAGGTAATAATCTTGATTATATAACAGCAGTTTTGTGCATTGATTATGCTGTAGTCGGCAAATGGGCTGATGAAAAAAAAATAAACTATACGAGTTATCAGGAACTTTCCCAGATGCCGGAAGTCTATGACCTGATAGAAAAACAGATCAAACAGGCCAATAAAGATTTACCGGATGCCGCAAAGGTAGCTAAATTTACTAACCTTTATAAAGAGCTGGACGCGGATGATGATGAATTGACCCGCACTCGCAAACTGCGCCGGGCCTTTGTTGAAAAAAGGTATAAAGATATTTTGGCAGCCCTTTATTCCAATGCTGATTCAGTGCATATAGATACTGAAATTAAATATGAAGATGGCCGAAAAGCTCATATTATAACGGATCTCCATATAAGATGGGTAGAATAATAAAATTTTGTTTTAAACCAAAGGAGAAAATGGATGGAACTCTTTTTAATGTCTATTACAACCGGTGTCATGGTTGGTGGAATTTATGCTCTGGTAGCTCTGGGATGGGTTTTAATTTATAAATGCTCCGGAGTATTGAATCTGGCCATGGGCGAAATGACTCTTATTGGAGCATATATCTCCCTGTCTTTCTATTCAGCAGGAGTCCCTTTTCTGTTATCTTTGGGCCTTTCACTTATAATCGGGTTTATCCTCGGCATTATTACTGAAAGAATTTTTCTCGACCGCTTGATTGGCGAACCAGTGTTAACCGTTATTATGGTTACGGTTGGACTTTCCTTTTTCTTTAAAGGTTCCCTTGAACTTATCTGGGGTACTGACACCCAGGTCTTCACTCCTGCGGTATTTTCCATTGAGCCGATTCGTTTTGGACAGATAATCATAGGCCAGGTATATTTATGGAGTTTTATTGCGGCAATCATTCTTTTGGTCATCTTTGTCTGTTTTTTCAAATATACACGCTGGGGGCTGGCCATGCAGGCCTGCGCTGATGACGAAATGGCAGCCCTTTCGATTGGGGTAAGCGCCCGTTTTGTTTATGCTGTTGCCTGGGCCATTGCATTTATGGCTGCTGGAGTGGGAGGTACACTGCTTGGCAATATCAATGGTCTTAATATTTCCGTTGGTTATTTGGGCCTGCTGGTTCTACCGGCTGTTGTTTTAGGAGGTCTTAATTCAATTCCAGGGGCTATTGTAGGCGGAATTACTATCGGAGTTTTGCAGAATCTTTGCGGCGCCTATCTGGATCGCTATTTTCCAGGAGCTGTAAAGGATATCGCACCCTTTGCCTTTATGGCGATTTTTTTACTGTTTAAGCCGTATGGTCTTTGGGGCTGGGAAAGAATTGAACGTGTATAAAAAAAATCAATTTTGTTAATTGAACCAATATATAAAGTGAGGCCAAGGCCTTAAAATAAAAACGGAGAATGCTCATGACAACAACCTTTCTTCCCTGTGGAGTTTATCATGAAAATTATATTCAGGATCATGCCTGGTGGCAGACTAAATTTATTAAAGGCAAAATGCTGTTGCTTTTTTTCCTGCTTTTTATCCTCATTCCATTGCTTGCAGATACCTATATTCTGAGTATCTGCAACCAGATCGGGTATACAATTTTAGGTGCCATCGGCGTTCAGTTGCTGATCGGCTATTGCGGGCAACTAACTCTGGGGCATGCTGCCTTTGTTGCGGTTGGCGCTTACACAAGCACTCTTTTGATCCTTGAATTTCCCTGGCCTGCAATTTTATTAAATTTGGGGCTGGCCTACCCTATCAGTATTTTTATTGCCGGCCTGATGGCCGGACTCTGGAGCGTTTTATTTGGTCTGCCGTCTGCCAGGGTAAAAGGCTTTTATCTTATTTTAACCTCCATGGCGGCCCAGTTTATTATCGTGGATTTCATTATTACCCAGTATGTTAGTCAGATCGGAGGACGAGGCCAGGCTTTTTCACTGCCGCCCGGCACTATTAAACTCGGCCCCTGGCTAATAGATTCCGATCTTAAGGTGTATTATCTGATGATATTATTATGTATTATCTGTATTGTCGGGGTTGCAAATATTATGAGATCCAGAGTCGGCAGGGCCTGGGTGGCTATCCGCGATAATGATATTTCAGCTGAAGTTATGGGAATAAATGTTATAAAATACAAACTGCTTGCCTTTTTTTATGCCGGCTTTATCGGAGGAATTGCCGGATCATTCTGGATTAGTAATCTGGCGGCTATCAGTCCCGAGCATTTCCCCTGGTCATGGTCCTTGTGGCTGGTGGGAGTTATTCTGATCGGAGGAGTAGGGTCAATTCACGGTACAATTTTTGGAGCGCTGTTTATGGTTCTTGTAATGGAAAGTCTTCAACTTATGGTCTTGCCTTTGGCTGATATCTATCCAAAACTTTTAATGGATTTTTTATTTATCAAAGAAGCGGCTTTTGGCCTGGCCATCTGTATGTTTTTAATATTTGAGCCAAATGGCCTGGCTTACCGCTGGTGGCAAACCAAAAATTATTTTAATCTCTGGCCTTTTTCCTATTAACTTTTTTAAAGCCTTTATTCAAAGGAGGTAGTGAGGCAAATATTTGTTTTAATCCAACACCCTGGTATACAAAGACTCTTCGTCAACAAGGAGGAAAAATGAAACCAAAAAAAATATGGTTAAAAACAATTCTTTACGCTGGGATAATAATGCTGATGATCGGCCTTGCTATTCCAACAGGTGCGGCCACCATCAAAATCGGGTCATTAAACGATATGACCGGAGCCACTTCAGATGTGGGTAAGGATTTTGCTTTAGGCATTGCAGAAGCAATTCATTATATAAATGATACAGGCGGCATTAACGGGAAAAAAATTAAACTTTATCAATTTGACTATGGCTACAGGATCCCGGAAGCTCTTACCAAATACAGTCTTTTCAAACGGTTAAAATGCGCGGCAATCCTGGGCTGGGGAACCGGCGATACAGAAGCACTGGCGCCAACTGTTGCCAGAGATAAAATTCCATATGTTTCAGCTTCCTACTCCGGTCACCTGTGTAACCCCGAAAAAACCCCTTATAATCTGTTTTTTTCAACTGATTATTCTACCCAGGCCCGGGGCCTTATTACAGCCTGGTATGATAAAAAATGGCCAAACAAACCCGATTATGGTAAGCGCAAACCCAGAATTGCACTGTGTTATATGTTTGCTTCACCGTATAGCAGCTCATCTATAAAAGCTGCCAAAGACCATGCCAAAATGCTGGGCTTTGAAATGGGGCCGCAACAGGATGTTTCATTATTTGCAATTGACACCAAAAGCCAGATTCTGGCCCTAAAAGAGTTTAAGCCGGATGTTCTTCTACTTACAAATACTGTGATGTCGGTAGCTGCCGTTTTAAGAGACGCCTATGCCCTGGGTCTAAAAACCGACAAGCTGCTTCTCAACTGGGGTTTTGATGAAAATCTGCCCAAACTGGCGGGCAAGGCAGCCGAAGGCGTCATTGGCTGTGCGCCCTGGGCATTTTTTGGTCAAAATGTGCCGTTAATGGATAAGGTGGTTGAATATGCCAAAAAATATAACCCGGGAATTCCACTGGAGAAAAGAACTATCCATACTGTTCAGGGCTGGGCTAATGCGCTTGGGCTGGCTGAAGCTTTGCGCCGGGCTGATAAAGCCGGCGATCTATCTGGAGAAGGTATTTTGAAATATGGCTTTGAAACCATGCGGGATTACGATTTCGGTCTGGGTGTTGCTCCGGCTACCTTCACTGCAACCGATCATCGCTCTCAAAGTGAAGCCAGGATATATGAATATAAAAACGGCAAATTTACCCTTTTAGATTCAATTGATTTGAAAAAACGCTGGCCTGAGAAATGGGCTAATGAGTGGCTTGGCTGGTAAGAATTGGAGGTTATAAGGCTTTGGCAAAAGAAAAGATGATCTTGAAGATCAATAATATTGAAGTCAAATACCATGAAGTGATTCTGGTCATTAAAGGGGTTTCGATTGATGTCCCGGTTGGCGGGATTGTCGCTTTGCTGGGCGCTAACGGCGCAGGTAAAAGCACGACTCTCAAAGCAATTTCCGGTCTGTTGAAACATGAGGATGGAGAGGTCACTGATGGATCGATAGAATTTTCAGGCAAGAGGATCGATAAAATGAGTGCTGAAAAAATTGCCAAAATGGGAATTGTTCAGGTTATCGAGGGGCGCCGGGTATTTGAGCATCTTTCGGTTGAACAAAATTTAAAGGTTGGCGCTCATATGCGAAAATTCGGCAAATCCATCAAAGACGGTTTGGAGATGGTCTATAACTATTTCCCCCGTCTTTTGGAAAAAAGAACTGAAACAGCCGGTTTTATCAGTGGGGGTGAACAACAGATGACAGTTGTAGGCAGGGCTCTGATGACCAATCCTAAATTGATTCTTTTAGATGAGCCTTCCATGGGCTTGGCGCCAATGTTGATTCATGAAATATTTAACATCATTACAAGGCTCAACCAGGATGAACAAATTTCAATCCTTTTGGTAGAACAAAATGCCAAATTAGCTTTGAATGTGGCACCTCATGCCTATGTAATGGAAAACGGCCGGATTGTCATGGATGATACAGCTGAAAAATTAAAAAATAACCAGGATATCAAAGATTTTTATTTGGGTATGACCGATTTTGGCGGCAGAAAAAGTTTTCGAGATGTCAAGCATTATAAACGAAGGAAAAGATGGATTACTTAACCCTTAACAAAGGATAAGGGGGCAAAATGAAAAAAAAATTAACTATCATTTTAAGTTTTATTATTATTTTGGCTGTTTTACTGGCTGGTTGCGCGGCAATGATGACCAAGCCGACCGCAAGGAATTTTCAAGCACCGATAGTTACTCTGGATTCAATGGAAGTTGAGCATTTTTGGGGATGGTGGTATTATTCCAACAAGGTTAAGCCGACTATGGGAAAGGCCGGTAATTATGGCGCCCCCCTTGATCTGGCCTTTATCTTTAATGTTGAAAATCCAAACCCGTTTCCAGTGGAACTTGAAAGTTTAAAATTTACAGTGGCCTTTGAAGAGTTTGATTTAAATACGGTAAGTTCCATTGAAACCCAGTGGATTCCGCCGGGCAAAACTAATCAGATCAGAGTTCACGCCATGTTTGACGGCCGTCAGTCTTTATTGAGTCTGCTGGTAACCGGTGGATTTAAATTAAAAGAAAAGACCGGAGCAGCCGGGGCCGGAGCAGCTCTGAAGCAACTTGGTAAATGGTGGAAAGCTGCTCCTGAGTATGGGTTTCCGATTTATGTAAAAGAGGGCGCGGCTGTATTTAAAGCAGACAGCCTGGTGAAAGTAGCAATGTTCAGCGCAACTTTTCCATGATTATATGAATCAAGATTCAAAAAAAAAGAGGCGGTATTGATTGTCAATACCGCTTCTTTTAATTCAAAGCTACCTAAAATCCACACCAGTCCGTTATATTAGCCGATTTTTCCCGATCGGTTATTATCGCGTTTGCAGGAAAATCCCAGTTAGGATATCCAATGGCAATAGCTATCATGATTCGCTGTGATTCTGAAATCCCGGCATGCTTTCTTATAACTTCCGGATACATAACACCCTGATCTTCAATGCAGGTAGCAAGATCATAGTGCATAGCTGCAAGACATATAGTTTGCATAACAGCTCCGAGATCCAGCAGAGGACCGGCTTCCGATAAGGTTCGATCCATGGAAATGATAATTGCTGCAGGCGCGTCAAAATAGCGAAAACCCCTTTCCATCCAGGCCGCCCGTTTTTCCTTATCCTCCCTTGCAATATCCATGAGTTTGAAAAGCTGAATAGCGAGCCCCACCTGGCGGTTACGATATACACTTTCTTTGGGCCAGCCCACAATAGAATGATCTGGATGAGGTTCCTGGCCTGCCCTTAGTTTTTCCACATTATCCTTCTTGATATTATCAAGGATTTTTCCTGATACTACTGTAAATTTCCAGGGCTGGGTGTTCATTGCAGACGGGGCCCGGCAGGAAACTTTAAGAATTTCTTCCAGCATTTTTCGTGATACAGGGTCTTTTTTAAAATCTCTTACACTTTTACGCTCTTTAATCGCATTAATAATATCCATAATTTAACTCCTTTTCCGGAATATTTGATTTTAGGGTTGCTCTAAAATTACCAGAGCATCAACCGCAATCGGCTTGCCGTCTGATATGATTAAAGGATTAATATCAATTTCCTTAATATTTTCATTTTCAAGACCAATGCGACCCACTGCAATTAAAATATCGGCCAGGCTTTCGATATCCACCTCAACCATTCCGCGTATGGCTGTAAGTATTTTACTGGCCTTGATCTCCTGCATCATTTCCATGGCATCCCGTTTTTCCAACGGTGCGATTCGAAAGGAAATATCCTTTAAAATTTCAGTAAAAATACCCCCTAATCCAAACATGACACAAGGCCCAAACTGGGGATCCCTTGTTAAACCAACTACCAGTTCCCTTTTACCTTTTATTAATTCCTGAACCAGTACCATGCCATCTAAATCGTCAATATCCGACATGATCTCTTCAAAGGCTGCCTGCGCTTCTTTATCATTTCGGATATCCATCCGAACCAGACCTTTTTCCGTTTTATGAGAAATATCGGCTGAACAGCCCTTTAATACCAAAGGATACCCAATTTCCTTAGTGGCTTTGAGCAGCTCATCGACACTCTTAACCGGTATTTCCCTGGTAACGGGAATATTATAGGCAGCTAAAACCTCTTTTGACTCATTTTCAGAAAGCGATGCAGCTCCTTTTCCAAGTGCTCTTTCTATAACTTTCTCTATAGCGTTCATTGATACCTCCCCATGTGGTTTTACAGGTTATATAAGTGATTAGGAACGAGGACAAAATAACTTCCTCAACTATGCATCCCAGCTTCAGGTCATCTTTGCCCGATCTAAAATCACAAAAATCTTGAAATAGCTCGCTATTCCTGCAACTTTTGTAATTTTAGATCGAACAAACCTAACCTAAATCTGTGCGCCTATTTGTGGAAGTTATTTCGTCCCCGTTCCTTAGCAGTGTGTTTATCTTTATACCGCTTTATTCGGTATATACTTTTTTGTTAATAAAATCAGAGAATTGTGTAATCAGGTCCCCCTCCGCCTTCCGGGCAAGTCCAGAGGATATTATTATATGGATCTTTAATATCACATGTTTTACAATGCAGGCAGTTGGCAGGATTAAGAATAAGTCTTGGCTGCCTGCTATTTTCATTCACCTCAATCTCATATACATTTCCTGGACAAAATTTTGTACATGGGCATTGATAAGTCTTATAACATTTATCAATACAGATGGCCTGATCTTTAATAATTAAATGACAGGCCTGGTCCTCACGATGTTTTGTTTTAGACAAATAAATACCAGTTAGTTTGTTTACATATAATATATCATCAAAATAGTTCTTGTCAAAATTTTTCTTTTTAATTGAAATTTCTTTTTTTAAAGGCTTAAGCGTTGCAGCGTCTTTTATTAGGGGCATTGAATCTCTGATGCCCCTGCCATTGGTAAAATACTGGGCACCCAGATAAACCGGTTTTAGAACCCCTTTTTTGGCAAGTGCCTGGGAAAAATTGCGGCCCTTTTGAATCTCTTTAAAAGCCCAGCTCTTTTTAAAATTTTCATCATAAGAGCAAAGTGTTTTTTCTGAAAAATCATTTTTTTGAAAAGCCCTAAGAATTGTCTGGGCAGCTAACATACCGGATTTCATGGAAAGATGAATTCCTTTTAAACCAGGCGCGTTATGCATGGCAGCGCTTCCGCCGGCAAATAAAGCGCCATTGGAAAAAAGTTTGGGAATTGTAAATAATCCTCCTGTTGAAACTGCCCGCGCGCCTTGCTCGAGTACCTTTCCGTCTTTAATTATGCCGGCAATCAGAGGATGTTTTTTAAACTTGATAAATTCATCATAAAAATCAAGCAAAGGCTTTTCATAGGATAGCCCAATGATCAATCCAATGCCTGCCTTATTATCAGCCATTTCATAAATAAATCCTCCACCGGGAGTATTTAGACCCAGTGGATATCCTAATGTATGAATATCGTTATAAGGTGCTGTTTTAAAAAAGTTGCTCTCTGGAAGCTGGATAACCTCTTTAATGCCTGTTTCAAAGATCTGGGGCATTTTCTTTTTTTTGAAAATACCCGGACGGGCACCCATATCTTTTACCAGATTGCCCCTGGCCCCCTCCCCAAATACTGTGATTTTGGACATTAAGTCAAAACCGGCTTCATAATTGCTTTTGTGTTTTCCTTTCTTGTCCAGGCCTTTGGGTCCGGTCTGTACACCAATAACAGTTTTTCCATCAAGACCATAAAGGACTTTGGTACCGGCAAATCCCGGTAAAATATTGACGCCCATCTCTTCAGCCAGGCTGCCTAACCATCTGGTAAATTTTGCCAGACTGATGATATGATATCCTTTATTATGCATTTCCCTTGGAATAATCGGCACTGGAATATTTTTTTTATTTGTCAAAAATTGAAACCCATCTCCTTTTACTATGGTTTCAAGAGGATATCCTTTTTTTAGATAATCAGGCAGCAACTCTTTCAGAGCGATTGGGTTCATGATGGCGCCACTTAGAGCATGGGCGCCAATCTGGGAACCTTTTTCAATCAGGGCAACTTCCAGTTCAAGATTATTCTGCCTGGCGAGCTGCATCAATTTAATCGCTCCAGCCAGATTTGCAGGGCCTCCTCCAATAAAAAGCACATCAAATTCTATTTTTTCGTTTTGGGTCACCATTTTTATCTCACCAGCTTATAATAATTTTAATATAAAGTAGGTACTTTCTCAAAACCTGTGGCAAAGGCACGATAAGTATTTTAACCACAGGTTTTTTCCCTACAGCCTTTTTGAAATTAATTATCCAAAAAGGCTGTAGCAATAAAGTAGGGGCTGATTATTTAGAAAGGGTTTTGCTCTCAATTTTTATAAATTTTTTTATGTCTTTTACAAAACTTTCATGCTGCCACGTGGAAATAACATAGGTCCAGGGAGAAATTTGATTATTCAGTTTTTTTGTTTTTTGAGCAGGCTCTTCCTGAAATTTTTCGGTCTTTAAAGGCTGTTTTGTTTCATTTTTATCTTGTTTTAGGGTGGGGGCCGTAAAGCTTAGACTGATATTTAAATAATACTTATCCTTATCAGCCAAAGGCTTATCACTTGAATAAACCGTATATTTTATACCATTATAAAGGCTGTAAACAAAGCTATAATGCTCACTGAAATCAGTTTTTTCTTTATCAGCAGGCCCTTTGATATCATCTATTCTAAGGGGATCAAGTGCCTCAAATGTCTGGTCTATTTTATTTTGGTCTGGTTTATTTTGGTCTGGTTTTTTCCCTTTTGGAGGGTTAAGCAGGACAGGATCCTTATCTTGTTCCGGGCGTATTAATGTATAAAGCGGTTGACTGTTATTTCCAGGCTCAAAGCATTCCATTTTTTCAATCTGAGCTGCATTTACTGTAACCAGTTCCTTTTGGAGCCACTCTTCCGGCTTTTTATTTATGAACCTGAAGCTGTTATCAACCAGAATTACCTGGTTTTGATCTGCGAGACGGATATACTGACCCCCACTGCTGCCGGAGCTCTCTCTGATTTTTCCAAGCAAAATATCGGCAAGAATTTTGTTTTGGCTGTTTTTAAATATAATTTTTATGCCACGAACCTTTTCAGGCAGGCTTTTATCTTTTGGATCTTGCAGGCCAAGACGATCAATGGCTTCCGCAGAAGCTTCAAAGCGTCTGCCGACTTTCAAATCGGCAATTTGCTTAACCAGGTCAATTAGCTGATCAAAATCAGCCGGCTGGTTAAAGCGCTCGGCAACAGCCCAGAAAGGATCTGATTTTTTCAAATTAACTTCTGCCTGGGGGCTTAAAATAATAATTCTTGTGATTTCATTAATTTCTAAATCAGTAAATAATTGCGCGCCCAAAAAGCTTTTAGTCTCATGACTTTTTTTTTGGCGAAAGGAAAAAAAAGATAATCCTGCTAAAATCACACAAATTACCAGTAATATTAAAAACGTTTTTGATCTCATAAACAGGCCTTTTAAATTATTTCGAGTTGTTAAGGAACGAGGACGAATTAACTTCCCCAACTATGCATCACAGCTTCAGGCC
>JASFBJ010000203.1 GCA_030149585.1 Desulfobacterales bacterium
GTCGGAGATATACTATTAGTATTATCTCCTCTCTCTGGCCTTGTTAAATTTATTAGGTGACAATCTATATGAATGTGAAAACCAATCAATGCATTTCTTTTTCTTTAATGTCCCAATCTACATCCCCAATTCATCTGCCAGTTTCTGATAATGATAATCACTTGTCCCTTGCCAGATTCCTGTTGTTTTGGCCCGATTGGAATACAGGTGCAAATCGTATTCAAGCGCATATCCTATACCGCCATAAAGCTGATGAGCCATGATTGCCGTATCTCTATAGGCATTGCCAATCCAGGCTTTAGCTATTGCAATTTCTTTAGCGCAGGATTTTCCCTCACTTAATCTCCAGACTGCATTATAGGCGGCATAATAAGCCCCTTCGATATCCATGGCCATCTTTGTCATATGATGTTGCACTGCTTGAAAGCTACCAATAGGATGTTTAAATTGAATTCGATTTCTAACATAATTTGCCGTCATTTTAATTATTTCTTGAGCGCCACCCACCATTTCAACACACTGCAGAGCTGTTGTCTGGTCGGCAGTTTGCTTAATGATCTTTTTTGCATCTCCTGTTTCTCCAATAATCTGGTCCACAGGCACTTCAACATTTTCCAATATCACTTCACTTTGACTGTCCAGTCCAAAAGTTTTCAGAGCTTCAAAGGTCAATCCTTTGCTTGATTTATCAATGAGAAAAAGGGTTATGGCTGTATCAGATGTATTTTCTTCAGTGCGTGCCGCCACAATTAAATAATCAGCGGAAACAGTGTTTTGCACGAATAGTTTTTCCCCGGAAATATAGTATTTCCCGTTAATCAGCCGGGCATTTGTTTTAAGATAATTTAGGTCATTTATGGCTTGAGGCTCGGTTATTGCCATGGTGATTCTCATTTTACCTTCGCTGATTGCTGAAAGTAGTTCTTTTTTTTGATCTGTTCCGCCACCGTTTAAAATACAGAATGCAGCTGCCATATTTGAGTAAAAAACTGTCGGCATCAGAGCCCTGCCACATTCTTCATATAATGTGGCCAGCTCCATCAAACCCATTTCTTCGCCTTTATATTCCTGAGAAAAAGTCAGCCCCAGCCATCCAAGCTCGGCAATCTTTTGCCAAAAATCTTTCTCAACTTCAACGTTCTTCTCTTGAAGTTCTCGTATATGTTCTTTTGTTAGTTCTTTGGAAAAAAACTTTTTGGCACTGTCTTTTATCATTTTTTGTTCGACTGTGAAATTAAAGTCCATGTTCCTTCCTTTCGTATCGAAAATTATTAACTATATCTTATGCTGTCGCATTATTATCGGACACCGGAACGTGGTAGTTTTAATCCTTTTTGAGCAACGATATCGCGTAAAATTTCGTTGGTTCCACCTCCGAAACGATAAAATGGGGCCATACGATAAAGTCTTTCCAAATCACCATTTAAAGGAACCCATTTTGAATGTTGTCTTAACTGGCCATAAAGATCCATTACCTGGGTTCCAATATCACCCACCTTGGCCTTTAATTCACTCCCCATAATTTTCCCCATTAACATTTCTTTAATGGGAAACTTGTTTTCATCAATCATTGAGGCCGCTGCATAGCATAGCCATTTACATAATTCCAATTCCGCATATAACTCCGCAACTCGCTGTCTGACCATTATGTTTTTAGAAAGAATTTTTCCATCAATCGTTGTTTCCTTAAGAAAATCAATGGTTTCAGTCAATAGACTTCTGACATCGGCAATAGAACCAATATCAAATCTTTCCAGGTTAAGGGCCATCATCGCGTATTTCCAGCCTTCATTTAGATTCCCGACGAGGTTATCGCAGGGGACTCGAACATTATCAAAAAAAACCTCGTTTGTGCGCAAATCTCCCCAGGTATGTATCGGCAAAACTTTTACCCCTGGATGATTAATGGGTACCAGGATAATTGAAATACCCTTATGCTTTGCTACATCAGGATCAGTTCGACAAGCGAGAAACTCATGGGTGGCTATATGTCCTTCGCTATTCCAGGTCTTTTGACCGTTTATAACAAATTCATCGCCGTCAATCACTGCTTCGGTTTTAAGGTTCGCCAGGTCTGATCCAGCTTCGGGCTCAGAGTATCCCAATGCCAAATCAATTTCGCCACTCACGATTTTCGGAATCCATTCCTTCTTCATTTTTTCCGAACCAACCCGCATTATTGTCGGCGCCAAAGAGGTCAGAGTCATTCCAATTGTAGGTGCTTTGGCACTTCTAAACTCTTCCATAAAAATAAACTGTTTAATCATGGTCTCGCCCATTCCTCCGTATTCTTTGGGCCAGCCAATTCCAATCCATCCCTTTTCCTCCACTTTTTTAAGAAAAGCTTTTGCCAAAGGCCCATTTGAGATGGGGTCGGAATTCCTCTTTTCTTCCTGCAATTCGGGCGTGATATTTTGCCGGAGAAAGTCCCTTATTTCATCTCTCCACACAATTTGATCCTCAGTAAACTCAAAACGCATGTTGTATCCTTTTCAGTTTTTTAATTCGTTTCCACGCTGGAGCATGGAACCAGGCCAAGGGGCATAAAAAAAAAGAACTCCTTTATTTCCATATTACCAGAGTTCTTTTTTTGCCACCATTAAAGGAGGATACTATACATCTATTTCCATCCGCAAAATAGCGGTTGCCATAGCTTTTCCAGTAACATCCCATCTGAGTGTTTTTGTTGCTCCACCACCAAGGGCATTGTCCATAACGACCTTGATTGCGCAGAGATTATCCATTGGATAAACCTGGATGTCACCTAACACATTACCCTTAAAAAATGCCTTGAGTTTTTCGGGAGTTATTTCTCTTTTAATGATCTGATAATTCTCTTCATTTTTCGCAATAATTCCCAGATCGGATCGATCACCTTTATCCCCTGATCTGGCCCAGGCGAGATCAATCAATTGGACTTTTTTGCCCATTATTTCACCTCCATTATTGTTAATGTTGTTTTTACTTCCTCACGGGGAATCAACGCAGGCCATAAGGCGATTATTTCCCTTTCCTTGTTGGGAGCGTTAAAAGCAGTCCCCACCGGACCAGTACAAAGAGCTCCTCCGATGACGAAACGTCGCACCAGATAAGCTTCTTTTTTGCTGCTCAACTTTGCAGTCACACGAAATCCAATTTCATTAATGGTGCTTTCATCAACTGGAATTGGTGATACTTCACCATGCAATGCGTTCACACCAATCATATCAAATCTTAGCTCTTTGGGCTCTATATTAAACTTTTTAAACCTTTCCCTGACGATTTCCTCGTACCTTTTTGCCTTGGAAATAGCTTTGGGCCATGGAATAAGCATCATGAGTTCAGCAATATACCCGTCATGATAACCTATCTGCATTTTTAATTTTTCCGGGCGTTTCTTCCCTGTCATGTTTGAGACTTTAATCCGATTCTTGCCCACTTCCTCCAGCTTCAACGTTGTTAAATCGGCAATCCCATCCGGCATAATATAATTCCTGGGATCATGGGTTTCGTAGACCAAATGTTCCTTGATGGTTTCTACAGTTAATAAACCACCGGATTCCGGAGTCTTTGTAATAATTGCTTCACCATTTTCGTAAAATTCAGCGATTGGCATACCAATATTCCAGGGTTCTTTTACGTTTTCCCAGAAATTGGAGCTTCCGCCGGTTACCCATTCACCACATTCAATGATGTGTCCGATTGTGATCGCTGCCCCTATTTTATCAATATCCTCGGGTTTATCGTAATTCAAACCAAATTCATACATAATGGGACCGACATATAAGGCATTATCAGACAATCTACCTCCAATTACTATATCAGCGCCTTCTTTTAGGGCTTTAGCAACCAAATCAGCGCCAATATAGGCATGGGCGGAAACCAGTCTATCCCTGATCACCTGAATATCTGTCTCGCCTGTATCCATATTCGCCAGATTAATATCGCGCCTAAGAACATCATCAATCTTATCCATCATATCATCGCCTTCGATGACTCCGATCTTCATTGGTGGTAAACCCAGCGCTTTAATGATTTTAGAGACTTCCTTTGCTGCTTGCATTGGATTGGTCCCACCACCATTGGTGATGATTTTTGTTCCTTTTTTCACACAAAAGGGGAGTACGATTTTCATAAATTCCAATAAATCGGGAATATAACCCATCTTTGGGTTACGCATTTTCATGCGCTGGAGGATTGACATGGTTAATTCAGCCAAGAGCTCAATTCCCAAATAATCAAGATCTGCCCTCTGAACCAGTTCTGTCGGGAAATCAATTGGAGTTCCCCAATAGCCGGTGCCGGCTCCCAAGGTTATTTTTTTCATAAAATTATCCTTATTTTTATTTGTTGTGTTGTTATAATAGAGGGTTTATATTATGTTTTTAAAATCGTAACTGAACTGTTTGGCCCGGCACCCATTGCATGAGCAAGGCCAATCCTGGCCTTGGATACCTGGCGAGGACCCGCTGTTCCTCTTAGTTGAGTTATAATTTCACAGATCTGGGCTATTCCGGTAGCGCCTAAGGGATGGCCGCGTGACATCAAGCCCCCGTCGGTATTTACAGGCATTTTCCCATCAATATTAAAATACCCATCCTTTAAAAGACCGGGGGCTTCACCTTTTTTGCAAAATCCAAGCTTTTCTATATCCCATAACTCTGCCGGTGCCATGGTATCATAAGCCTGTATCAAATCCATATCTTCTGGTCCATACCCGGCAATATTAAAGGCCTCTTCTACTGAAAGCTCAACAAGCCCTTTTGCGGCTGGAAATTTCAGGCTGGAGCTGGTTCCCATAGCCAGGGCACCTTCACCGTAAACTCCGGATGTCAATACCGAAGCTGCCACTGAAACTGCCCTTATTTTATTTTTCAGCATTTTTTCGCTGCACAAAATTACGGCTCCCGCACCATCGGCCAGCGGACAACAGTGAAAAAGCTGTAATGGGGTGGCTACCATCCTGGAATTTTGCACCTCTTCAATGGTGACTTTCTTTTGAAAACGTGCATTAGGATTCAGCGATCCATTATTTCTATTTTTGACGGTGACTCTTGCAAAATCTTCTGCAGTGGCACTGGTTTCTTCCATATATTCCACTGTTTCATTGGCATAATTGGCCATTTGAACATTAAAACCAGAAGAAAGTTCCCAGGGGCGAAATGCTGTGCTCGGGATAGGGCCTCTGGGCATTTTTTCCATGCCTATGGCTATGGCTACATCATAAATTTCAGATGCAACCATCTGATAGGCCAGCCGGAAGGCTGAGCCACCACTGGAACAGGCATTTTCAACATTAATTATTGGTATGCCTGAAAGCCCCACCTCTTTAATGGCCTGATGCCCTGAACCTGTGCCCTGATATACACTGCCGCAAAAGGCAGCCTGCATATCTTTCCATTCCATCTGAGCATCCAAAAGCGCATTAAATATGGCCTCACTGCCAAAATCATAGCACTCCTGATCAGGGAAAAAACCCCAATGGGTTAGCCCGGCACCAGCCACAAATACTTTTCTCATAGAGTTTAAATTCTTCATATTTTTATCCTTAAATTATACCAGGGGACTAAACTTAAAGGTCATTATTTCATTACCATCCTGATCATCGCAAAGTTTATCAATCACCAGTTTAGCTTTTCGGCCGACTTTAAGATCATTATAATCTTTTGCCGTAAAAATGGTTATTACCCTCACGCCTTCAGGCAGATCCACCTGTCCGTAAGCATAGGGAACCGGCCCAAAATAAAAACCGCCCCCTGGTTGTTGCATTACAACACTGAAACTGATAATTTTTCCTTCACTGCTTAATATAATATCTTCCAGTGCTTTTTGCTGGCAATGAATACACCAGCCCTTTTCCTTTTTCGGAAAAAATATTTCTCCGCAATTATTACATTTACTTCCAATCAGTCTGGGTTCCGCATATTCGGAATCAGTCGTCCAGAAACCTTCCTTAAGCCGAATAGTTTTTTTTTGATTTACTCCCATTTTATTTTCCTCCTGAAAATTTTAAATCCAAATTTTGAGCAATAATACAGGGCAGGTGTATCAACAGACTGCTGCAAGACCGCCAATATCAGCAGTCTGAATACCAAAGAGAAAGGCTGAACCCTGGTCAGGATCACCTGAAACAGTAATCAGGAAAACCAGCGTTTTTTACGTGAGTAATACTTTACATCTCTATAGCTTCTGTTCTGTTCTGAATCCGCACCACCAAGATAAAACTCCTGGATATTTTCATGGGCCTTTAGTTCATCAGATGTTCCTTCGAGCACAATTAAACCATTTTCCATCACATAGCCATAAGTAGAAACCGATAAGGCAAGCTGTGCATTTTGCTCAACAAGCAAACAGTCAACACCCTGTTCCAGATTAAGTCTTTTAATAATCGCAAAAACCTCTTTGGCAACCAGCGGAGCCAGCCCCAAAGAGGGTTCGTCCAGCAAAAGCAGCCGGGGCTGGGTTAAAAGCGCCCGACCGATAACCATCATCTGTTGTTCTCCGCCACTGCAATACCCGGCCACCAAATTTTTACGATTTTTTAAGGGCGGAAAGTAATCATAAATTTTATCCAGGCTAAACCCCTTATCCACAACACTCTGGTTATATAAGCCGGTTCGCAGATTCTCTTCAACCGTCAACTCTTCAAAAATCTGACGGCCTTCCATAATCTGCACAATACCGGCTTTAACAATATCTGCGGCATCCAGGCCATCTATTCTTTTTCCATCAAACATTATGTTACCCATGGTAA
>JASFBJ010000204.1 GCA_030149585.1 Desulfobacterales bacterium
AATAGCTCGCTATTCCTGCAACTTTTGTACTTTTATATCGAACAAACCTGACCTTAATCTGTGCGCCTGCTTGTGGAAGTTATTTCGTCCTCGTTCCTTAATAGTTTTTCTATTCCGCAGAAATGACCACCAGCCCGGTTGGTGCCGGTACGGCAGGTGGGGGATTGCCGGATGTGGTATAGGTAATCTCCAGTTTCGGGCGCTGGTTTGGATCTGAAGCCTCAGATGAAGAAAATACGCGATTACTGTCTGAGCCTGCTGCTGAATCAGAATTCAAAAGCAGCCCAAAATTTGTCTCTGGATCAGCTACCCAATCTTGAATAATACCAATTATATTCCAATTCTTATAGCCAATGGTTTTATCAAGCGATTTACTGTCTTCGGCAGCAGTAATATCAGCCTGGGCCATTGGAATATCGTTATAACAACTGTCGTTTGCCGTCCAGGTGCTGACGCCGTCATAGGTATATCCGGTACACTGAGACAAATCAGGATTGTGGTTAATAATTTTGTGTATTGAGATATCATAAAGGTCATCCCCACCTGTCTCGCTGAAAGCATTCATATAAACATAAAGCACCGCGCTCTGAATCTGAGCGCCGATTGGAATAGCGGCCAAATCAACCTTCATGATAATCGCATTTGCCACCTGGTCTACAGGCCAGGTATAGGTATTTAAATCTTCACTGCTAATATTATTATCCGTATTGATACCAATAAAAGTGTCCTGAATAGTCCCCTGATGATCTGACCCGGAAGCATCACCAAACACTTTTGTATAGGTTTCCCCTGCAGAATAAGATATAATGACCATTAAATGGGTTGTTTGGGAATAATTCTCATTTTGGTCATAAGTAAAAAAAGAAAAATAATGCGTCCCTTCTGGAATCGAGTCAGTGTAGCTGTCACTTTCGCCAGGGTCTGTTTCCTGATCACAAGACAAAACCCCTTCCGTATGATCAGCCGGGTATGCTGATGCCCCATATTTTACCATGGTGCCTTTAAAATCAACAACAGCGGGGTTTGTCCAGTTAAGTGTTAAATTTTCATTTGCAACTGAATAACTAACAGCAGTAACATCTCCTGGAGAGGTATTATCAACCAGTTCAATAGAATCACTATAAACTACTGACCAGTTTTCAGCGCCATCTTTAAACTTTACATATACTGTTTTAGTTCCCGGGCCGTCATTCAGTACCCAGCTTTTGCTTGTGTTATAAGCTTCCGGTGTACTCCAGTCTACATTATTATTACTAAATTGCATTTCAGAAACACCGCTTTCGGAATCAGTGGCAGAAAGGGTTAAAAGTACTGAAATGTTTTCGGTACTGGCAGATCCACCATCAATTATAATATTTCCAATCGGCGGAATGATATCAGGTTGTGATGACGGACAAGTATATGATGCTTCAATAGAGTAATCACTTTCCAACTCTGCATCATAGGCTACACACACAAAATAATATGTTAATCCATCAGTAAGCCCAGACACGCTGCCATGGATTCTGCCATCAACAGGCTCTGGATTTCCCACCTCAGCCACCAAATCATATGGCCCATTATGGGTTGTTCCATAATAGATTCTATAACCGGCAAGTTCTGATTCTGAATTAGGAAGCCACGAAAAATCTGCGGTACAATCTTCAGCTGCAAAGGCAATATTAATTGTGATTAAAAATAATGAAAATATTGCAACAAAAAAATAAACTAACCGGTAATATTTGTTTTTAATTTTAAAAGTCATCCTTTCCTCCAACAAACTATGCTGTCATATTTAATATTTTTTAAATCTCATCATAGAAATCTCATCATAGAAAATATGCAATTCTCAGGCCATCTATCAGACACTTGCCTTTGGGGGGGAGGGCAGAGCACAATCGCACAGTGGGACCATCATAGAGAGAAACTACGCGAGCCATTGACTTATAAATATTTGTTTTGCATAGGTGACTGATCCGAAATTAAAAATTCAAAACTAAAAATTACCTTTTAGGAGTCCACATAATATCTTCAATACCAATAACCATTCGCAGGCAACCAACAAATTGAGCGGCAAAAGTAATTAAAAAATATTTACAGATTGAAACCAAACTGCCTTTGCCAATACCGGAAAGTGCCAATAACCCTGTTAGCCAAAAAAGTAACTGCCATGCCAGTGTGACAACATAAAATAATGACCTTTGCAGAATAAAGATATTCAAAACAAACATGCCCAGCAAAAAAAAGGGGGTTAAAAGCCGAAGAACTTTATGGGAAAACAAAAAAAATGAAAAGATCCCATATCTAAAAACATTTAACAGGCCAATATTGCGGCGAATAGCCCAGGCGGTTCGAGTTGTAATACGAACTTGTCTGCTGTAAATATTTTTTATTCCTCTGGTGGTCTCTTCAACGCAATAAATATTTTCATCAAGAATCACTCGTTTCCCTTGTTTGATGACATTCAACGGAATGATAAAGTCATTAATATCATTGGCCCCCAAAGGGACATATAATTCTTTACGAATGGCAAAAATTGCCCCGTCCGCTCCCACACAAGACGAGATCATGCTCTCATCCAGCTTTGTTTTTTTCTCTAATTTCGCATAAAGGCCGGTGGTCTCCTCACCGGAATCAGGATTACAATACTTAGTCCACCCACTGACAGAACCTGTATTTGGATCATAAAAATTTTTCACCAGATGCTTAAGCATATCAGATGCAAACATGGAATTCGCGTCTGTAAATACTACGATCTCTCCTTTAATATCTGTAAGCACCTTGTTTAAACATGCTGTCTTGCCAAGTCTTCCGGTAAAAGCGCTGAGAATCAAACGCTTATCTTTAATCCCGGCAACTATCTCATTTGTCCGGTCAGAAGAGCCATCTGAGCTCACAATAATCTCTAACCTATCTTCAGGGTAATCAAGCAAAAGAGAGTTTCTGACTTTTTCTTCAATATCCTTTTCTTCATTATAGGCAGAAATGATAATCGTCACCATTGGAGAACAATCACCCTTGTTCCATGGATTACGGAACAACTTCCCCAGAATGATCAGAAATACAGGAAAAACAGTATAAGAATAAACAGAAAAAAAAAGTGCTGTAATGAATACCCAGTCAATAACAATCATAATAAATCTCACACACCTTCTTCCATATAAACATCAAACCACTTTTGGAAAATCAGTAAAGACCAGATCAGAGTATCATGGATTTCCTTACCGGAAAAATGCTCATCAAGAACCTTATTCACTGTACCAAAATCGATCAGGCCATGCTTCCCAAGGTTTTTTTCTGTTAAGGTATCTAAAACATAAGGCTTAAGATCCTGTTTTAACCACTGGGTCATTGGACCTATAAACCCCTGTTTCCGATGGTCAATCACCTCTTTTGGTAAAAGAGGTCGAACTGCTTTTTTTAACAGATACTTTTTCTGAAACCTCTTCATTCTGATATCAACCGGAATAGTAGCACAAAATTCCAGAAATTTATGATCAATAAACGGCACCCGCACTTCCAGACTGTGGTGCATGCTCAGGCGATCAGTAACAGCCAGGATATCCTCGGGCAGATAGGTTTTCAAATCACAATAAAGAGCGCGATCCAAAGAGTTACTATCCCCTTCAACATTATCACTGTTAAAATATTGCAAAAAAATATCATCACAGGAATTGTGATAACCGCTGAATCGCCTGCGGTCAGCAAACAAATCCCGACGCAGATCATCTTTAAGAATCGACAGATAGCTGAGATAACAACGATCAGCACTCAGCTCACTGGATCGAACAAACCGCTTCATATGATTAATAGTATAGTGACCATCAGCCCTTTCAGGAAGTCTTGCAACAGTTTGAGCAATAATGTTCCTTCTTATAAACGCCGGCACCTTATTATACATGCCACGAAGCTTAAACCCCAAATACCTCTCATACCCTCCAAAAATTTCATCCCCCCCAAGCCCGGAAAGAGCAACCGTGACATTTTCCCTTGCAACCTTGCAAACAAAATAGGATGGAATCGTCGAATCATCAGCAAAGGGCTCATCAAAGGCTCTGACAATTTTCTCCAGCAAACCATCCGGATTCATGACTACCTCATAGTCTTTATGGGCGGTATGATATCTCTCTGCCACCTGCCTGGCATAACCCCGCTCATCCAGATATCCTCCGGTATTGCCCCCAAAACCGATACAGAAAGTATTAACAGGACTCTTGCTTGCATTATTCATCAAAGCAACAATAGCGCTTGAATCAATTCCTCCACTCAAGAAAGCACCCAAAGGCACTTCACTCATCATCCGCAAATCAACAGCCTCTTGAAGCAAGCCCATGAAAGTATCCATATAATAACTCTCACTTCTGGTTCGTTCAGAATAAAATTGCAGATCCCAAAATTTATCTTTGTGAAAATCACCATCCTGCCAGGTGATAGTATGGCCTGGTTCCAATTTACGAATATCAGTAAATATGGTTAACGGAGCGGGAATATACGAATAGGAAAAATATGAAGTAAGGGCAAGCTCATCTATTTTCCTCGGAAAAGCTGGATCAGCAATAATTGCCTTCATCTCAGAGGCAAAATAGAATCGACCTTGATATTGGGCATAAAAAAGAGGTTTGATCCCCAAACGATCACGGGCAATGAAAAGAGTTTTTTTTTTGATATCCCAGATAGCAAATGCAAACATGCCCCGCAGGCGATCAACACATTTGCTGCCCCACTCCTCATAGGCATGCAAAATTGTTTCAGTATCGCCATTGGTGGAGAAACGATGCCCCTTGGAGAGCAATATTTTCCGCAATTCCTGAAAATTATAAATTTCCCCATTAAAAATTATACACTTTGATTGATCCTCATTATAAATCGGCTGTTTACTGCCGCTAAGATCAATAATGCTAAGACGTCGGTGCCCCAAACCTGCATATTCATCCAGATGAATCCCATAATCATCCGGACCGCGGTGAGACAACTTATGGGTATAGGCTTCAATATCAAGCTGTAATGGTTTTGTGGAAACAACACCAAAGATACCGCACATTAATTTTCCCTCTGTTTTTCATTCTCAACCACATTATTCAAAGCATTATCCAGGGATACAGGAGCTACCCAGTCTAATTCTCTACAAATCTTTGTTCCATCATAAACAACTTGTTTTTGAGAAGACTCAAGACGATACCTGGTTAAAAAAGGTTCCTTACCAATAATTTTCATCAAAAGTTCATAGAAATATATACTCATATATAAAAAAGTGTACGGAAAATTAATAAACAGAGCCCAAGGATAAATTTTCTTCATCAATTGTTTAATATATTGTTTCTTGGTCAATTGATACGGATCAATCAAATTATAGACCTTACCATTGCTCTCCTCTTTCTCAAGCACCGCCCTGACAGCATCAGCAACATTATCAATATAGACAAGAGGCAATATAAACCTGCCGTCACCGATTGTTAAAAATATCTTCCTGCCCAGGGAAAACCCCATCATAGGTGTATAAATTTCTCCACCAGGCCCATAAATTGTCCCTGCCCGCAGACACACTATAGAACAAACATTCTCTGCCATTGCCTGCAAAACAACTTTTTCAGCCTGGAACTTTGCATTGGAATATGCTCCACGGGCTTCAGGCAAACGTTCAAGAGAAGATTCCTCGGTAACCACATCCCCCTTCTTATAATCCGCTAAGCCATAGACACTGCAGGAACTAATATAAACAAGTTTTTTTACCCTGTACTCTTTACACAATGTCAAGACATTCTCTGTACCCTGGATAGTGCTGGCTCTACCACCTTCAACACTGCCGACAGTATCGGCGGCAGCATGGACAATATAATCCATGCCGTCAAAAGCAGGTCTCATGGAGTCAAGATCAGCAATATCTCCGACACATATATCCACACCAAGGCTTTTAAGTTTTTCAAGTTTAGATGTTTTTCGAACAAAGGCCCGGACATTAAAACCTCTATCCATTAAAATTTCAACAATTTTGGATCCAAGGAATCCGGTACTGCCGGTAACCAGCACTGCAGGAGATTTGTTTATTTGTTTTTCATTCACAGGAAAATTCTTTATCGACAACTCCTCTTTTTTTACCCAATCTTCGTATCCAGCTCATAGCAAATCAGTCTCGCAACCTGGAAGCTATCTCATACACATCACCCCGATTGCCTTCCTTGCGGACACCAAGTGTTACCACCCAAACCTCCTGCCGGTCACCATTGATTTCATAGATAATCCTGTAGCGTTGCCCTACCGCTCGGACACTACGACAACCAGCAAGTTCACGCACCAGAGGTTTTCCTTGTTGCTCAGGGCTATTTTTCAATTTCATTGCTCTGGATTGGAGCAATTTTCTTACACGACGATCTCTAATTGCAAAAAGCATTTTTTCTGCTTCCTGCGTGAGAAAAACTTGCCAGACCATTAAATAGGAATCTCTGACATTGGCTTGCCTATTCGCTGCCTTGCCTGTTCCCGACCTCTCATTATGGAATCCAGAAACTCTGAATCAGCCAATATTTCAAACATTTCTGTTTCTTCATCATAATACTCCAGTTCGGTCTTAATTAATTTCCAGTCCTTAATAGAAATCTGTACTGCAACCGGATTACCTTTATCATCTGTCACATACTGCACGCTTGTCATGTTTTCTCCTCCTATTATATAAGGGCTCGCTCAGGTAAGCTTAGACTCCGAAAATAACTTTACATTTTAAGCGCCG
>JASFBJ010000459.1 GCA_030149585.1 Desulfobacterales bacterium
CCCTCTTCTTTATCACCGTCTTCTTTATCAAATGCCCAGGCAAAATCCCGTTTAACTCAGCTTTTTAATTCACAAAAACCATTAACCGAGACTTTGCAGGAATTCGGCAGCCAGGTGGATATTACCCTGCAATTTTCCGAGATGATCTCTTTGATTAAACTGAAAAATTTTTCTCAAGAGGACATTGCTCTTTGGAAAATGATGATTCCCTATATTCAGGATTATATGAAAAAGCATCCAGACTATCCTGATTTGCATAACACATTAGGGATATTATTTCTTAATCTTGATAAAATTGAAAAGGCTGAAGCCTCATTTGAAAAAGCCGTTGCATTAAATCCAAATTATACTCAGGCCAGAATCAATCTGTTAAAAACATTATATCAGCTTCGCAAATACCAGCCGGCTTTAGACCATGGCGATAAATTAATAGCCAAAGGAATTGCCTATCCTGATCTTTATTGTGCTGCTGGGGACATAAATCTGGCGCTGAGCAGATATGAAAAAGCCCTGGAACTGGCCGGTAAGGCACTTTCTGTTAAACCTGGCTATGCCCACGCATTTTTTATTCAGGCAGCAGCATATGAAAACCTGGGAGATTTAAAAAAGGCCGGCGAGAGCTATAGACAGTGTGTCAATAATTCCCCGGGGCATGCCCTGTCTAAAAAAGCAGATGAAGCCCTTGCCCGTTTCAGCGGCCAGTAGAAAAGAAAAATAATTGACTCTAATTAAAAGTTGTGATTTTATTGAAAAATAATCTATCATTGAACGTAAAGCTTTTTAAACAGGAGTTTTCCAGATGACCATCCGAATTATGAAACCGCTGCTGCTGCTGATAATAATTTTTTTAATGGCTGCCTGTGCTTCCCACAAGGCCGGGCCTGTGGCTCAAGATGATAATCCAGACCATTTACACAAGGCCCTTCCTGCCAGAGAAGTGGTTAAAATTCAGATGGATCAATATACTCAAAAAGTCGATAATTTTATTATAATATTTGATCCTTCCTCTTCCATGTCAGCAATTCATGCCGGGCAGACCCGTTTTGAACTGGCCAAAGATACAATCAATCATTTGAATAAGACGATTCCTGATATTAAACTTGTGGGAGGTGTTCGGTCATTTGGTAATCCTGTCTACACTTCTTTGATCTATGGATTAACCGATTATACAAAAGATGATTTTGAATTTGCCATAAAAACCATAACTGTTTCTGACGGCGCCAGTCCTTTAGATTTTGCGCTTGCGGCGGTTGCCAAAGATTTTGAGTTTGTAGCCGGTAAAACCGCTGTTTTAATCATCAGCGATGGTCAGGACATGGATATTCAGCCGGTTCTGGCTGCTGTAAAAATGAAACAGCGTTTTAAAGACGAAGTTTGTATTTACACCATTATAGTCGGCAATGATCCAGGAGGGCAGGAGATCTTAAACCAGGTGGCAATTGCCGGTCAATGCGGCTTTGCCGTTAACGCCGATAATCTGGTGGATGGCCGGGATATGGCTGATTTTGTCAAAAAGGTGTTTTTAACTGAAAAAGAAGCCCCTCTCAAACAACCTGCCGGCGATTCAACGGCTGTGACTGCAAGTTCTCAATTTAAATTTGGGGATGCTGATGGCGACGGGATAACTGATGATAAGGATCAATGCCCGGGTACGCCCAAAGGAGCAAGGGTTGATGAAAATGGCTGCTGGCTTATTGGAGATGTTTTATTTGATTTTGATAAATATAATATCAAGCCGGCAGGCTATCCAACCTTGAATGAAGTTGCAGATATTATGAGAAATAATCCAGAATTTAATATTGAAATTCATGGGCACACCGATATTATCGGGCCGGAAAAATATAATGACCGGCTTTCAATTAACAGGGCCACTTCCGGCAAAAAATATCTGATCAAGCAGGGAATCAGCAAGGACAGGATGCTGCTTAAAGGATTTGGCTATTCCAGGCCAAAGACCACCAATAATAATGTTAAAGGCAGGGCTGAAAATAGACGGATTGAGTTTAAAAGAGGAAATTAAAAATAGATATATGTAATGAATTACCCAAAATAACAGGTAATCCATTACATAAAAACTATTACATAAATTAACTATAAATTCTATTTTATATTCGAGAAT
>JASFBJ010000460.1 GCA_030149585.1 Desulfobacterales bacterium
TGCCCGATATAAAATCACAAAAATCTTGAAATAGCTCGCTATTCCTGCAACTTTTATACTTTTATATCGAACAAACCTGACCTAAATCTGTGCGCCTACTTGTGGAAGTTATTTCGTCCCCGTTCCTTAAGGCGAAAAAAAAGGTATTCAAGAAGCTTAATATTACCATTATAACGCCAAGCAAATGGCTTGCCGAATGCGCAAAAGAAAGCAGTCTGTTTAAAGGTCGGCGTATTGAGGTAATTCATAATGGCTAAATCTCAATCTGTTTAAGCCAATTGATAAAACAACAGCCCGCAAGATATGGGATCTGCCAATTAATAAAAATTTAATTCCCTTTAGTGCGATGAACGCAACCAGCGACCTTGCTGCCGGCATCAACTGGGTTCTTTCCGATAATTCCCGGCATAAAGACCTTTGCACAAACGCCAGAGAAAAGGCGGTGGCGTGTTTTGATATAAAGAAAGTGGCGGGGCAGTATGCTGAGTTGTATGGGGAAGTCCCTGGATGAAAGCATAGGAGATTAAAGCTCAAAACTGAAAGCGATCCGCAGATTACACAGATGATATCCCCGCAATAAATCCCCTGTTTATATTTTATGATAAAAGTGGTATGGATTTGAATAGTTGAGTTGTCAAAAGCACGGTACTTTTGTTTTTTCAATCTATTTTTTGCATCATTAAATAATTAATATGACTTATTTAGAAAGACTCATAGAGCATTCGCCCTGGTGGACTAAACCAGAATGGGCTCGGGATGATCGATCTCTTAAAAATGTACGTTCATCAAATTTTTCTTTTCGCCATTTAAGCCGAAAATTGCGTCGCCCCGAGAATTTGCCGCCCGGCTCAGTAAGCATTATAAGAGGTCCTCGTCAGGTGGGCAAAACTACTGAATTAAAACTTCTTGTTGAGGATCTTCTTTCTGCAGGCATCCCTCCTCGAAATATTGCATACTATCCTTGTGACGATATTATTCATTTTCGTGAATTAATGGACATGATAAAGACTTTTGCTGAAAATGTTCGTTTGCAGGGTGGGTGCGGTTATCTTATGCTGGATGAAATTACGGCTGTCAAAGATTGGACGCGGGCCGTAAAATCTTTGGTGGATGCGGGGGCGCTGGGGAATATCTATCTGCTGTTGACCGGCTCATCAGCCGTAGAAATCAAGCGAGGATATGAAAGGATGCCGGGGCGCAGGGGGCATGGATTTGATCTGGCATTTCTTCCCATGAGTTTTGCGGACTTTTGTCGGGCATTTAATCTGATACTACCTCGATTCGCTTTTACCGATATTCTTACTGATAAATCTTCTTTTCGAATGTATGAGGTGGAAATTGTCAGCAACAAGAATAAACTTGATGAAATTCTTAAAAACTACCTTCATTGGGGTGGTTTTCCAATGGTAGTTGCAGATCTGATCAGAAACGGGTCTGTCACAGAGCAAACCATGGAAGTATATCGGTCAGTCCTGCTCAGTGAATTTGAAAAGCAGCGCCGAAAAGTGTCATTAATTTTGAGTCTTATGAGAAAGCTCTATACCGTGTTAGGCAATCCAGTCAGCTATAACTCTCTTACTCAGGACACTGGCTGTCGATCCAACGCTGTAGTACAGGATTATCTTGAAATATTCAATGCAGCTTTTCTTGGTTTTGTTCTTCCTTGCATCAATCTTGCACATCGGCGACCCTATCCAAAACGAGAAAAAAAATTCTATGCAATAGATCCTATTATATGGAAGGTAGTAGCAAACGGCGCCGGCTTCTCATCTGTCCATGAAGCCATATTAGCAGAGCATGCAGTGGGTATTCATCTCGTTCGTCCCATGGCAGACAAATGGGCTGATCTTGGTTCACTGGAAGGATTGTATTATTTTCGATCCCGTAAAGGTAACGAAGTAGATTTTGTTCATTTCATTACTCCTAACAGACAACCTTTTGGCGTGGAGGTAAAATATCAAAGCCGTATTTCCGGTTGGGATGAGCAAAGTATTTCAAAAGGTATTGGCCAGGGAGTACTGGTTACGCGTGATTCCTTTAAATGGAATAAAATTTGCCATATTCCATTGCCTGCTTTTCTGCTTTTGGAAAATTGATGACACAGCAATACAATATCGA
>JASFBJ010000461.1 GCA_030149585.1 Desulfobacterales bacterium
GCAATCAAATAGTAAGAATGATTGCCGGCAAAAGTATTGGGATCGGCACTATTAATGGGACAACTAGAAATTTCAATTTTAATACTCCATCTCCCTGCCCGCCTGTTTTTGTAAAGCTTGGAAAACTTTAGGGCTGTTTTGCTGGGGTGTGATTAAAATGCGGGCAGAGTTTTTTACTCTTCACTAAAAATACTGACTGGAGGCCACAGGCCTTCCGCTTATAAGAAGAATAGTTGTAATCGGTTTTTCGTACCGGCATTCATCTTGATAAAGATATGCAAGCTTTTCCATAAGATTATTTCTTTTTTCAAGCTCATGAATGTCACCGGGGTTGGCCCAGAAAAAAACAACGCCTGTATCATGAATTATAATATTTGTTGCAGGCAGGGTTTCAAGAGCTGTTTTCCTAATATGAGAAAACTCAACGCAACTTAAGGCTTTAAAATAATGAAAAAAGACTTTTATAAAAATAATCGCGGCAATATCGCCATTATAGTGGCAATTTCATTAACTGTTTTAATAGGGATACTGGCAATTATAATTGACGGGGGCTGGCTTTATGCATCAAAAAACAAGTGGCAAAACGGGGTGGAGGCTGCGGCAATGGCTGGGGCTTTTGCCATGTGTGATGATGATTTTGAGGCTGTTGCCCGGCAGATAGCCCAGGAGAACGGTCTGCCTTCCACTGAAATGGAAGGTTTGATTATATTGCAGGGGTTCTATGATGAAAAAGACCAGTATGATGATTTTCCTGTTTATAAGGACTTTATCGATGAAAATCATGCCAACTTTCCTGACGATGAATATAATAACGCCGTGATGGTCTCTTTGAATGCCAATGTTTCCACATTTCTGGCCGGAATCTTCGGTAGAGATGAGGTTCAGGTTTCAGCAAGCGCGGTTGTGTATCTGCAAAGATACGGAATGCTGGCACTTGGGGAGGAGGATGGCGATGGAATATTTATTCTTAACTCTTATAAGATATTAAAAAATGGCCAGCCTCAATTGGAAAACGGAAATATTCATGCAAATGGAGACATCATATTTAACAATGGAAATCCGGGGATTAACCCTGCCGATGTGACTGTAAGCGCCTGTGGAACGGTTTCAGGATACGACGAAGGAATATCAGATGCTGCTCCTGTTCATATAGCGCCTGTTGATGTTTATTTGGAGAAGCTATATGGTATGGCAACAGCCATATTTACAATTTCAGACTTTCCGCCGGTTCCGAGCGTGCCTGATACCTGTGACGGAATAGAAAATGAATACGGGCTGTATGCTACTTGTTTTCCTGGTATTACTGGTATCATAAAAAGAAAATTTTTCCCAAAACCGATTAACCATGAAGGAGGAATTTACTATTTTGACCTGGATGATCAATCATCATTTGAAGTATATATTAACCGGGGAACAGATACAACCAATATGACAGTTGCGTCAAATCAGTCGATTAAACTTATACATGGAGCAGACGCAGGCGGCCATGCTCACTGCGGAAATCCGGGAAACGAGGTCCGAATAATTTCAAAAAAGGATATTACGATCTTTTCCGATAATTCTATGCATTTCAGGGGAACCGTTGTGTGGGCAGGCAATAAAGTAATATATTGGCTCGGGGGTTCGCATACATTTCTTGGCTCCCAAAATATTAGAATGATAGCCGACAGATCTATTGAAATGGATACCCACAGTTGGGCTCCTTTCATGGTAGAACGTGAATTTAATTTCAACTTCGGCCCGCCCTGTCCTCCTTCCGTCGTGAGGCTTGGCAAACTGGAGCCAACGGGAGGGTGATGAGGGAGAACGCGGGAACCGCAGAACAGAAGAATATCGAATATCGAATTGGGAAATATTATAAACGTCCAACATCAAACGTTCATCTTTCAAAACAACTTTTCCTTTACGGGACTTGCAGATCGAGGATAGAACAATGACAACAAGGAAATGGCTGAAAAGCAGCGGCAACAGCGGCAATATCGCCATTATCGTGGCAATTTCATTAACCGTTTTGATCGGGATACTGGCAATAGTGATTGACGGGGGCTGGCTTTACGTATCAAAAAACAAGTACCAAAACGGGGTTGAGGCCGCTGCTATGGCAGGGGCTGTG
>JASFBJ010000462.1 GCA_030149585.1 Desulfobacterales bacterium
AAATGGATCAACTGGAAAAACGTAAAGGGCGTTTTGCCCAAAGTATGGTTCGTTCGGCAAAGACAGTACTTGACGAACTTGTAAAAAGTCCTGAGCTTCCGGAAGGGATGGACTATTTTATTAATATAATGAAAGATGTATTTGTAAAACAGGACAAGTCCTTGATTTCGACCCGTCTTCAGGGATCTGACAATAAGAAACTAATCGGAACATACTGTGTTATGGTTCCCGAAGAGTTAATCTATGCGGCAGGAGCAGTTCCTGTCCGGCTTTGCGGGGGAAGCTATGAGGCCTCCTGCATTGGAGATGATTTTGTGCCGCGGGATACATGCCCGGTGGCAAAAGCAGCCATCGGTTTTACCTCTTTGGATCTTATATCCGTATATCATATGTGCGATGCAGTTGTAGTTCCGACCACCTGTGATGCAAAAAGAAAGATGGGAGAGGAACTTTCCGCATTCACCGAGGTCTGGATGCTTGAGGTGCCCCATATCAAGGAGAGTGAAGGGGCAAGAAGACAATGGCTTGAGCAGCTTTATGCCTTAAAAAAAAATATTGAAAAATTTACTGGAAAAACATTTATAACCAGAAAAATCAGGCGTAAAAAACTCGAAGCCGCAATCAAAATGATAGGTCATGCCCAGTATCAGGCACGCAGGCTTTATGAAATTAGAAAGTCCTTTCCTCCTGTAATCTACGGCAGGGACGCCATGCTTGCGATCAATGCCTATAGCTTTGATACAGCTTCCTGCTGGACAGATGCAATGACAAAGTTAAATGATGAATTGGACGCGCGATGCCAAAAAGGCCTATCTGTTTGCAATAAGCGTGAGCCGCGGATACTCATAGCCGGTTCTCCTCCGATTTTTCCCAACTGGAAGATTCCCTGCCTCCTCGAAGAGATGGGAGCTGTGATTGTGGCCGACGAGTCATGCATGGGCAGTCGCTATCTTTATGATCCCATCGGGATTGCCGAAAAGTCGATGACCGACATGATGGTGGGAATAGCCGCAAGATATATCATGCCCTGCGTCTGCCCGTCATTTGCGCCAAATGAAGACAGGCTTTTCAGGCTGCTTCAGATGGTTGAGGAGTTCAGGATTGACGGCATTATCTATTATGTTCTCAAGGGATGCGTAATTTATGACTTTGAGCTGATTCGCGTGGAAAAGATAATGAAAGAAAAGGGGATACCTATACTGAGGGTGGAGACAGACTACAGCCCTGAGGACATTGAACAGATCAGAACACGTGTTGAGGCATTTGTAGAGATGCTTGAAAGAAAAAAAATTAAAAAAAAGGGAGAATAATCATATGGAATTTTATGCAGGGATTGACGCTGGTTCAACTTACACCAAGACCGCTATTGTAGATAATAACGGCGCTGTAATGTGTCATAAGATTGCACCCACCGGAATAGACTGCTCTATTACGGCCAGGGAATCATTTGACTATTTGTGCGGTGAACTGGCTGTTTCCCAGTCGGATATTTTTGTCACTTCCACAGGCTACGGCAGGAGGATGATTGAGATTGCCCATCAGAATGTCACTGAAATAAAGGCTCATGCCGCAGGCGGAAGCCGGAAGTTATCGGGTGGAATGGAAATCAGGACAATTATCGATGTAGGAGGGCAGGACAGCAAGGTAATTATTCTTGACGAAGAAGGAGAAACAGTAAACTTTGCCATGAATGATAAATGCGCGGCAGGTACAGGCCGTTTCCTGGAAGTTATTTCCAGGGTTCTTCAGGTAAAGGTAAATGATCTCGGCGAGCTTTCGTCTCAGGCAAAGGCGCCCTGTCAGATAAGCAGCCTGTGCGCTGTATTTGCGGAATCCGAGGTAATATCGCTCCTTGCCAGGAAGAATAAACGCTCCGATATTATTGCCGGAATTCACAGATCACTGGCAAGGCGGATTTCATCCATGGCAAGAAAGACCGGCGTGGAATCCGAGGTGCTTTTGACCGGCGGCGGGGCACTTAATTCCGGCCTTGCTGCTGCATTTGAAGATGAATTGATGATGGATATCCATGTTGAAGGTAATCCTCAACTCAACGGCGCAATCGGGGCCGCCCTGATAGGCATAAATTCCAACGGGGGAGCAGGGTGATT
>JASFBJ010000205.1 GCA_030149585.1 Desulfobacterales bacterium
TTGGACCATGCGGCAATATTCCGGCTTTGATACACCCGAAGAGTCAAATAAACGCTATAAATATCTACTGGAACAGGGCAATAAAGGCTTGAGTGTGGCCTTTGATCTACCTTCACAGATGGGATACGACTCGGATAATCAGGATGTTGAAGAGGAGGTCGGCAGGGTTGGTGTTGCAGTCAGTACCTTAAAGGATATGGAGATTTTGTTTGATGGTATACCCTTAGAGAAGGTTACGACTTCTTTTACAATTAATGGAATCGCTGCAACCATTCTGGCCATGTATGTTGCCCTGGCTGATAAGCGAGGTCTTGACCGGAAGAAAATCGGGGGCACTATTCAAAACGATATTTTAAAAGAGTATGCTGCCAGAGGTACTTATCTTTTCCCGCCCAAACCATCTATGCGGCTTGTTGCTGACACAATCGAATATTGTATGCAGTCTGTTCCAAGATTCAACCCCATCAGTATTTCAGGCGGGCACTACAGAAGTGGTGGCGCGAGTATGATTCAGGAAGTTGCTTTTACACTGGCAAATGCAATCGCCTATGTAGAATCAGTTGTTGACCGAGGTATTGACGTGGATAAATTCGCACCCAGATTGAGTTTCTTATTAGTTAATCACTGCAATCTATTTGAAGAAATTTGTAAATACCGGGCCACCCGCAGAATTTGGGCCGGGATTATGAAAGATAAATTTGGCGCCAAAGATCCTAAATCCATGATGTTTAGAGTTTATTCAGCAGGTTGCGGCGATGTTTTGACCCATTCTGAACCGGAAAATAATATAATTCGTTTAACTTTAATGACTTTGGCCGGAGTGTTAGGCGGAGTACAATCCTATTTCACTCCCGGTTATGATGAGGCCTATGCCCTTCCAACAGAAAAAACAGCGCGGCTGGGGCTGCGAACCCAGCAGATTATTGCCCATGAATCAGGTGTTACCAATACAGTAGACCCTTTGGGCGGGTCATATTATGTGGAGTGGCTTACCAATAAAATTGAAAAGGAAGTAAAAATATATATGGCTCAACTGGAAAAAAAAGGGAATATGGTGGATCTGGTTGAGCAAGGATATATCCAGAGCGAGATGGCCCGCTCTGCTTATGGCAAAACAAAGATGAAGATGACCGGAGAAAAAATCGTTGTGGGAGTAAATATGTTTACCAGCGATGAAGAGCAGGAGCAGATTCAGATTCATAAACCAGATCCCACGGTAATTGAAAAACGGCGCCAAAGTGTGACCAAAGTCAAGCTGGAAAGAGATAATGAAAAAGTCCGGTTATCGCTTGAAAAATTGAAAACTGCTGCCAGGGGAAAAGAAAACCTCATGCCCTGTTTAATAGATACTGTAAAGGCATATGGTTCAGTGGAAGAAATAGCTTCTACATTAAAAGCTGTTTTTGGTGAGTTTGAGGAGCCAAAGATATAAAGTGCATTTTTTTAACAAGGAGTTCAAAGATGGATGAATCAAAGATTAAAGTGCTTTTGGCAAAGCCGGGACTGGATGGTCACGACCGGGGCGCCAAATTTTTAGCAAGAGCTTTCAGAGATGCTGGAATGGAGGTTATCTATACCGGACTGCATCAAAAAATATCCCAGATCGTGATGGCTGCTCTTCAGGAAGATGTGGATGTTGTCGGTATGAGTATTATGTCCGGAAGTCATCTTGGATTAACCCGGAAATATTTTAAGCAGTGTCTTGAAAAAGGATTAAGCGGTCCACGGCCCCTGGTTATCGTGGGAGGCACAATTCCCCAGGAAGATATTGAAGAATTAAAATCAATTGGAGTGGACGGAGTTTTTGGGGTGGAATCAGACGTGGATGTTATTATTCAATTTATCCGGGCGAAAGTTGGAGCTCTGGAAGAAGTAAAATAATTGAATACTGTTTTTGTTAATAACTGCCAACAAACTTGAAAAGGATTTTTATAATGGAGTGGAGCATAGGTAATATTACAACCAAAAGGAGTATTCTTAACCCTGATAAAACCGCTATTTTTTTTAATGATGAGCCAATAACCTATAAAGAGCTGAATGATAATGTGAACCGGGCTGCTGATTATCTTAAAAAAAAGGGTTTAAAAAAGGGTGACCGGATTTCCGTGATGCTGAAAAATTGTCCGGAATTTCTGGAAGTCTATTTTGCGGCTGCCAAATTGGGAATTATCTTTGTCCCTGTAAATTTTCGTCTGATGGGCCCTGAAATTAAATTTCAGTTAAATAACTGTGGTTCGCGGCTGTTGATTTTTCACGATGATTTTATAAATATTATTGATGGAATTCGTACCCAATGCAAGGTGGAAGATGATAAATTTATCTGCCTGGTGGAAAAAACAGAAAATAGTAAAAATCTGCCGGCCTGGGCACAGGAGTATTATGCTGTCCGAAATTCCTGCTGCATTGATGAGCCGGTGCCGGATGAGCCGGTAAAATTAGATGACCCCCTGGCTATTATCTACACTTCCGGAGTAACCGGCGATCCAAAGGGAGCCCTTTTGTCCCATGGCCAGACCTATTATAAAAATATGCAAAATATATTTTACGCGGATCTCCGCGAGGATGATATTTATCTTTCGCAACTGCCCCTGTTTCATTCTGGAGGTCTTTTTGTGGTAACAACACCGGGCCTGTGCCGGGGCACTACCATTGTGCTTCGGCAAAGCTTTGATCCAGAGCAGTTTATCACCGACATCCAAAAATATAAGGCCACAATTATTTTTGCCTTAACAACCATGTGGCGCTTTATTCTTCAAACCAAAAAACTTCCTGAGGTAGATGTGAGCAGCGTGCGGGTTGTTATAGGCGGCGGTGAGCGAACCCCAAAAAGACTTTTTGATGATCTTGCCGAAAACGGACTTTATATGCAGCAGGTTTTTGGCCAGACTGAAAATTCGATTATGATGGTTTTACCTAAAAAAGATATTCAGCGTAAAATGGGTTCTATTGGCCTGCCGGGTTTTTTCACAGAGGTCTGGATTGCTGATAAAGAGGGTAATGAGCTGCCCCATGGAACAATTGGTGAAATTGTAGCCAGAGGCCCTAACGTAATGAGCGGTTACTGGAATGATCCAAAAAAGACTGCCAATACAATTATTAATGGCATATTATTTACCGGAGACCTGGGATACAGGGATGATGATGGCTATTTTTATATAGTTGACCGTGCCAAGGATATGTACCGCAGCGGCGGTGAAAATGTATACCCTGCTGAAATTGAAAAAATTCTTTCAGAGCATCCTGGAATTACCAATGTAGCGATTATAGGGGTACCGGATGAAAAATGGGGTGAGGCCGGCATGGCCTTTATTATTCCATCTGAAAAAAATACACTTACTAAAGAAGAGATTCTGGAATTTCTCAAGGGTAAGATAGCCAAATACAAATTTCCCTCTCATGTTAAATTTATGGAATCTATTCCCATGACTGCAAGTGGTAAAATGAGAAAGGTGGAATTAAAAAAGCAGTATGGGGTTTCTTTTAAAAATTAGCTAAAAGAGACTGCTGTAAAAGTCTCGGTAATAATAAATCATTCGAATCAAGGTCAGCAGTAATTTTATTCATGGGAAAATATTGACTCTCATGAAAACATCATAAGTTTCACTTATTATTATGGAAGGAAAAAAGCATGAGTACAAATCACCAAAGAAAAGTTTTGCAGTGGGTAGCTATGTTGTGTTGTTTTATTTTGGGACTAACATTTTCTCCAATAAAAAGTTTGGCTGAGGCTAAAACTGATCAGGAATCAAAGCTGATATTTGCTACTTATATTCCTGTGGGATATCCACAGGTTTATGCGGGCCTCAAACTTTTTGTAGATCTGGTCAATGAAAACGGCAAGGGAGTTGTAAACCTTGACGCTTATTTTGGCGGGACATTGCTGAAAGGACGAGAACTGCTCCCGGGATTACAGGCTGGAACTGCCGATATTATCGGTATTCCAGGAGCCTATTTACTAGGCAGTTATCCTGTGTTAGGTATCCATATGTTGCCGATATGGCATAGTGGCTATGAATCCATGGAAAAGTTAAAAATAGGAACCCAGCTTGCTCAAATGCAAAATGAAGTTTTGAAAAAGAAGAATCTTTTTCAATTAGCTACTTCAGGTTTATTACCGGAGTTTTTGTTCACAAGAAAAAAAGCCATAAAAAAACCATCTGATATCAAAGGATTGAAAATTAGAGTGGCCGGCAAGGTAGAAGGTAAAGTAATTCAGGCTTTGGGAGCGGTTCCAGTGACAATGCCCTCAGCGGAAGTTGGCCAGGCTCTCCAAAGAGGTGTTGTTGATGGTGTACTCTTAACACCTGTTACAGCTAAGGGACGTGGTGTACATGAGTATTGCAAATATGTATTGGTTTATCCTCTTACCAACATGGATACTCCAATATATATGATGTATGATAAATGGGAAAAATTGCCGGAAAAGGTTAGGCAGGTATTAATGGAAGCTGCTATAGCCTGGGAGCCTAAATATATTGGGGGCAAAGATGCAATTGCCAATGATGATTTATGCTATGTTGAATTAATAAAATTTTTTGAAGCTAAGGGTTTAACAGCCATTTATCCAAGTAAGAATGATTCAGCTGCCTTTTTAAAAGCCACCAGACCGGTAATGGAATGGTGGGTTAAACAGGTTGGCATGGAAATTGGCAAAAGGGCACTTAAAAATGCTGGGTATGAGTATTAAATTCATCAGAAAATAATAAATCATCTCAATAAAAATCAGTAGTAATTTAATTCGTGGATCGTTTGTCCGGTTCCCATGCTCCAGCATGGAAACCAGACAAGAACCAACATATAAAAAGATGTAAACCAGGAAATTAAGGATACATAGCAAGGCTTATATTTAATAAGTTGTATTTTTTTCTCTATGTGTCAGAAACAATAACGTTTAGAAGGCAGTCGCTTCAATGAAAGTTAACTTAAAATGAGGAGGAGAACAAATGGGTAATTTTAAATGGCTTAAGCGTAAATCGATTTTCTTTGTGTGTTTTGTGATGATTATTACTTTTATAGGCCTGTCGGGTATATCTTCGGCAAAAAGCAAAACAATGGAGCTGAAGGTGGTAACCTATTTAAGCCCAAGATATGGCGATGGATTTTACTGCGCCGGCAGGATGGTTGATTATATTAATCAATACGGAAAAAGCAGGGGTATAAGTGCGAAATTATATCATTCACAGACAGTTTATAAGTCCAAGGAGATGCTGCCGGCTTTAATTAGTGGGAACATAGATATCGGCGTATTTATGGGCCCGTATGTTGAGGGTACGCTCCCTATATTCGGCGCAAGTGATCTTCCTTTTATTTGGGACGATGTGTATACGCAACGCGAAGGTGTGAGAAAGGGCAGTCCAATTTTCAATCTTGTTGCTAAGGAATGTGCTAAGAAGAATTTACAACTATTGGCCATGGCAAGTAGCATGCCTGAAGAAATTCTGTCTCGTAAACCGCTTATGAAAATTGAAGATTTTAAAGGCATGAAGATAAGGGTCGCAGGGGCAGTATATGCCAAGGCATTGGAATCCATAGGCGCTGTGCCTATATCAATGCCCTCTTCTGAGACTTATACCTCATTACAACGGGGTGTTGTAGATGCCGTTATGGGCGGTGATATTACTTTTCGCGCAAGAAAACTTTATGAGGTGGCAAAATATCAGATAAATTTACGTGCCTTTCAATTTGACTGGCCTGTATTAATGAATATGGGTAGTTTTAGCCGTCTTTCGGAAGAGCAGAAAAAAGTTGTCTGGAATGCTGCGGAGCATTACAGGCATGATTTTTCAACTGGCGAAAGTCTTGGATCGGGATATCTGCAACTGCGCAATCTTCTTGAAAAAAACTATGGCGTTGACCAGAGATATCTATCAAAGTCGGAAAGAGCGGAACTTAAAAAAATGATGTTAGGACCTACTTCTAAATGGTGGAAAAAAAGGATAGGCCAGGAAGTGGGAGATAGGGCATTGAAGGCTATTGAAGAGAGCAAGAACTGGAGAAAATCGAAGTTTGGTTATCTTGAATTATATCCCTTGAAATATTAGCTAAGTGACTGTTTAGGGAGAAAATATGAAAGTTCTACTGAAATTTTGGCATGGCATCGGCAAGGCTATCGACTGGTGCTGTGATTTTGGTCATATTATGGGAGAAATTATTACTGCTCTTTTATTGCTGATTATTACTTATGAGGTAATCACCCGGTATGTGTTTAACGCCCCACCGATATGGGCAGAAGAGATCAGTTGTTACCTTTTTATCTTTATTGTTTGGATACCGCTGGGGGGAATATTAAAAGGAAATCATAATATTTCCCTTGATATAGCAATTAATAAAATTTCTCCGAAAAATAAGAATAGAGTTGAGCTGATAAATTTATTTGCAGGGCTTTTGTTTTGTCTTATTCTTGCCTGGTATGGTGCGAAATATTCATTTTTTCAATATCGCTTTGATTTTCGATCAAGCACATTATTGGCAGTTCCATTATGGATTCCATATTTGATTATACCCTTTGGGGCATTTTTGATAAGTTTGCAATATGTCGTTAAAATAACAAAAAATATTTATTCATTATCAGCTAAAAAGCAAGGGAGTATATAGATATGGAACCGAATTATGTCATTATCATTTGTGCT
>JASFBJ010000206.1 GCA_030149585.1 Desulfobacterales bacterium
TGGCCTGAAGCTGTGATGCATAGTTGGGGAAGTTAATTCGTCCTCGTTCCTTATGCACATTGGCTTAAACAAAAATCAGCAATAAAATGGAGGGCTTTTTTGGATAATAAAGGCTGTCGCAAAATAAATTTATATCTGCTTTTTATAATAATTTTTTTATCTTTTCAGGCACCATCAATTTTAACTGCAAAAGAAAAAGATACTGCTTATCTTATTGGACCGGAAGATATTTTGGAAATTTCAGTATGGAAAGATATTGATCTTACCAAACAGGTCGTTGTCAGGCCGGACGGCAGGATCTCTTTTCCACTTATAGGGGAAGTAATGGCCGGGGGCAGGGCAGTGAAGGATCTGGAAAAAGCGCTGAAAAAAAAGATCAGCGAATATATTCCTGATGCAATGGTGACCGTTATGGTGATCCAGGTGAACAGCATTAAAATCTATGTAATCGGCAAGGTTGCAAGGCCTGGTGAGTACAAGGTAGGCCGTGCGATCAATGTTATGCAGGCTCTTTCATTAGCCGGCGGCCTCAACGCCTTTGCTGATGCTGATAGTATTCTTATTTTAAGAAACGAAAATGGCTCGCAAATTAAAATACCTTTTAATTATAAAAAAGTAAAAAAAGGAAGGGAGTTGGAGCAGAATATAATGCTGAAAACAGGGGATGTTATTGTCGCGCCTTAAACTTTATGTTAAAAAAATATTTGTCATTCTCAAAACCTTTAATGCTGGGGTTCTGGATTATAGCCTGTCTCCTTATTTCCTCAAATGTACGAGGCGCTGAGTCAAAATTAAATTCCAGAATTTCAATAAAGGAGACATATAATGATAATATTAATTTTAGCAATAGAGAAAAAAAGGATGATTTTATTTTCACTATAACGCCCCTTTTGCGTTGGAACTGTCAAACTGAAAAAACCTGGACAACGGCAAACGCCAAGTTAGATGTTATTAGATACAGCGAAAAAGACGATCTTGACAAGATCAATCAGCAATATAATCTGAGTCATGATTATAGGGCAACCGAGCTCTTTAGCCTTAAAATTGATGGCTCATTCATCAAAGATACCACCCTGGAAAGCGATACTGACCTGGGTTTCACGCAAAGCGATCGTGATTCTTATAATGTCAGACCAGGTATATCCTTATACTTAACTGAGGCAAACAGCCTCAGTCTAAATTTCGGATACTCAGAGACAAACTATGAAGATTCCCGGTACTCAGACTATAATATATACGATGGGACAATGGACTTTGTTCATATAATATCTGAAGAAGGGACAACAATATCAGCACAGGGTGGTTATGTATATTATGACAATAAAACTGCGAAAATAGATAACTACAAACTTCACATCGGGCTTATTTACCCTTTTACCGAAAAGTTAAAATTAACTGCATTTGTTGTGGCGCGATACACGGCATCAGAATACGAGGTACTTGAATCAGAACCTGTATATTGGCCTGGAACATCATTTATCATTGATTATCGCTCTGTAAAAAAAACTGAATCAGACACAAGCTGGGGATGGCTTAGTTCTCTTGCCCTCACCAGAGTTTTTACTCACGGCTCTGTTTCTTTGGGTATAAATCGGGAGCTCACCCCTTCCGGTTATGGAGAGATAATCGAGCGAGACCGCGCAACCTTGAGCCTTGATTATAGTTTTACCGAGCTTTTTACCGGAAGTTTCAGCGGATCATGGACGAGATCTGAATCCGAAAGTAAATACAGGGATACTGATGAACAATCATATACACTTAGGCCCTCATTGAAGTGGCGGATTATGGAGCATACAGTCACCGAATTATCGTATCAATACAGAAAGATTGAAAATATAAATACTGATGCAAATGTAGATAGAAACACTATCTTTTTAGGCCTTATTATTTACTGGGATAACTTTATTTAAAAAAACAGGAAGATTTATTTTGGAAAAAGAAATAACAAATTTTGGCGATTATACTGCCATTATCAAGCGGCGAAAATATTATATAGTGATCCCTTTTTTATGTGTTATTATTGCATCGGCCATTATAGCCTATGTTCTTCCGTCCATCTATAAGTCGACTACCACGATCTTGATAGAAGACCAGCAAATTCCAACGGATCTTGTTCGATCAACAGTCCCGACGGTAGTTGAAGAGGCCATACAGACAATTACCCAGCAGATCATGAGCCGGAGCAAACTTCTGGAGGTTATCAAACGATTTGACCTTTATAATGATCTTCGTGGCAGAGAGACAACAGAAGAGATCATCGAGCGAATGCGGGAGGACATTAATCTGGAGATGATCAGTGCCGAGATAATAGACCAGCGAACCGGCAGGCCATCTGTTGCCACCATAGCCTTTAGCCTTTCTTATGAATGGACAGACCCATCCAAAGTCCAGAAAGTCGCCAATACTCTGGCGTCTCTTTATCTTGAACAAAATTTAAAAGACAGGGAGAAAAAGGCCAGAACAACCTCGACTTTTATTGCGGCTGAGCTAAATATGCTGAATGAAAATATCAATCAACTGGAAGCAAAAATTGCAGACTTTAAAGAAAAGCATTTTCAGTCCCTTCCCGAGATGGCACAGCTTAATTTTCAGATGGTGCAAAGGCTTGATAGAGAAGTTGAAACCTTCCAGCAGCAGATAAAAAATTTAAAGGAACGAAAAATTTATTTAGAGGGCCAGCTTGCCGGCATTGATCCTGATCTGCCCGGCATTTTGAGACCTGACGGCCGCACAGCCGATTCCAAACAAAGATTAAAATATCTTCATACAGAATATATTACCTTAAAGACCTCTCTTTCAGAAAAGCACCCTGATGTGATCAAAATGAAAAAGGAGATCAATAGCCTTGAAAAGGAGGTAATCCTTAAAGACGAAATCCAGCTCAAACAAAATCAACTTGAAAAATTGAAAACAGATCTTGCCGTAAAGATGGCCAGGTTTTCAAAAAAGCATCCAGATGTGATCAATATCAGAAAATCAATAAAATTTATTAAAAAAGAGATTGAGGAAAAGAGCAAGGAGAGGGGCAAGACGCAAAATGATGCTGAAAGCCCTGAAAATCCGGCTTATATAAATATCCGAACCCAGATTGAAACTACAATAATGGAGAGTTCGAGCCTGAGAAAAGATCGATACAGGCTTAAAAGAAAATTAGAAAAATACCAGAAACGGCTCGAACTTACGCCCCAGATAGAATTAGAATATAATTTATTATCACGGGATTATAATAATGCCAGGATGCGCTACCAGGAGACCCAACACAAGCTGATGGAAGCAAAGAGCGCAGAAGAACTTGAAAAAGGGCAAAAAGGACAAAAATTTACCATTATCGACCCTGCAATTTTTCCTGAAAAACCGGATAAACCAAATAGATTGGCTATCATACTTATCGGCTTTATACTGGGAATCGGGGCTGGAATCGGTTCTGCGTCTTTAAAAGAGTTTGCAGATCAGGCCATATACTCTGAAAGCGCACTGGCTCTTTTAACCGGAAAGCCGGTTTTTGCCGTTATCCCATTGATTGAGACAAAAACAGACCTGAAACGTAAAAGAAGAAAAAAAATCATTCTTGTACTTTCCATCCTGGTTGGAACAGGCTTGATCCTGTCAGCCATTCATTTTTTTTATAAGCCTCTTGATGTTTTGTGGTTCGTAATTTTAAGAAAACTGGTTAAACTGGGAATACTCAGCCCCTGATGCAGATCTATTCGATATAAAAATAGAATTTTTTCAAGTTCAAAGGTGATAACAGTATGGGCAAAATTAAAAAAACAAAAAAAAAGATAGAGATAGAATATTTTTCATTAGCTAAATCCATTGACTACACCCAGACCAGAATCGTTGATGCAAATCTCAACGCTGTGCATGATAATAGACTTGTCTCTTTTTTTGATGAATCCTATATCTCTGCCCAATATAAGATATTAAAGACACAGATATTACATAAGACAAAAAACGAGGGTTTAAATACCATATTAGTTACCAGCGCTGGTGATGGCGAGGGAAAATCTACGACAGCAGCGAATCTTGCTATCAGTCTGGCAAGAGAAGTTGTGCAAACCGTTCTTCTGGTAGATGCGGATTTGAGAAACCCCTCTTTACACCACTTATTCGGCATTGAGCCTGCATCTGGTCTATCAGATTATCTTTTAAAGAATATCTCACTTTCCGAGCTCCTTATTAATCCCGGTATTAATAAGCTGACCCTTCTTCCAGGACATCGTAAATTTTCAGACTCTGCCGAGATTATAGGTTCGCCCAAAATGATTGAGTTGATTCATGAAATGAAAAATCGTTATCAGGATCGCTACATTATATTTGATTCTCCACCACTTCTAGGGTGCGCCGACACCTTAATACTGTCAAAATATGTTGATGGTGTTATATTGGTAGTGGAATATGGAAAAACCCTGAACGATCAAATCAAAAAATCAATGGAACTTCTAAAGGAGAGAAATCTAATCGGCACTATTTTGAATAAGGCTGTTATTCCCAAAAAGCAGGCATATGCTTATGGATATTAGATAAGGAACGAGGAGTGCTTTTTATATGCAGGATGATAGTGGGGCGGTTCAAAAGACAAAAACGAAACGCGCAATTTCAACCCCGTCCCCCCTTTTTTACTTTTTACTTTTGATAGCTATGCAAAAAATCTCGAAGCAGACATCTGATAGAGGCCGTCTTCTCTTTTTTCAGCGATATTCTCCTGTCTGACAACCTGAACAAAAGAAATACCCCCCAATGTATTCCTGTTTTTGCGATGATGATAATCTATGGTTGAACTGGAAAGTTTAGCTTCAACCATTAACCAGGGTTCCCTGTCCCGCAGAATCAGGAAATCGGTCTCCTTCCCGTCACGGTCGCGTATGAAATGCAGGTCGAAAGTGCCAATGCCTGCATCCGTCCAAAGTTCCAGAAGCGTTTTAAGCTCAACTGCTATATAGTTTTCAAATTGCGCTCCAGAATCATTTATTCTTGTCCAATCAAAAAAATACACTTTTTTTTCTTTGGTCAGTGATCTGGCAATTTTTTTAGAATATGGTGATATCCTGAATATCAAGTATCCCAATTCCATAACCTTCAGGTAGTTGGAAACTGTGGCAAAACTGCATTTAATATCTGAGGTCAAAGAGTTGATGGATAAGGGCGAGGTAATTTTTGATGGAAGCAGGTACATTAGAGTTGCAATATTTTCAAGCTCCTGAACCCTGGTCAAATCCCTCATATCTTCGCGAATAAGCCTGTCTATATAATCAGTTCGCCATTTGTTGTAAAAACGGTCGGAAGCGGAAAGCAGTGGTTCCGGAAATCCGCTAAACCGCAACAATGCGGAAAGCTCCTTTTTTTTATATATCGGATGATCCAGTTTTTCCATTATCCAGTCATCTGCATCTGCCGGAGGCTCATTAAAAGGTTTGTCCGTGAGTTCTCTTAGAGTGACTGGATTTAAACGAAAGGTAAAATATCTGCCCGCCAGACTATCGCCGCTTCGACGCATCATGTCGAGTCTGGCAGATCCGGTAACTATGAAGCCGTTTTCTTCTCCAAATGAATCGAAAAAATCTTTTAGAACATTTTTCCATTCAGGGTACTTGTGAATTTCATCCATACATAGCCATCGCTTTACTTCCAATGGTTTTATATTATATAGTTCCTCAACGAAAAAATGGTAGTCAGCTATATATCGATCCCTTGTTTTACGGTCATCCCAATTATAATAAAGCTTCAGGCAATTCTGCCCTTTAAGGAATTCTTTTGCAATAGTAGTTTTTCCGGTTTGCCGAGGGCCGGTAATAAAGCGCATCTGCCGTCCAAAATCTTTTAAAAAGGCTATTTTGCTGATATGTCGTTTAATCATAATTCAAACAGTGTAAGTTGTTTAAATGTGATAATCAAGGCTTTTTTTGATAGCACTTTAAAATTGCCATGGCAATTTTAAATACATATAAAATATTGGCAGCCGTTCACGACTTGAAACTTGTCGGAGTATGATGAAACGAATTTACGAGTTCGATGTATACAAACCGGCCGAAGCTTTATCAAGTAATGGGTGACCCCTTTTTTTTCTATCCACCGGTGATGCTTTTTACGACGCTATCATAATTAGAATTGCTGAAATCTCTTGACAAAACAACGGTTTTCCTTCAATTTATGAAAAAGAATTAAAGAAGGAAAACTTATGACTTTCAAGGAAATGACTAATAACCAGCGGCGTATTTTTATTGATACTATACAGCTTTATGAAGCATTTTTAGCAGCATTTAATAAAATGCGCTCATACAAAGGCGGGATGCACTGGAAAAAGTCAAAAGGTCGCGAATATTTGTTTCGGTCTCGAGATCGTTTTGGCTACGGCAAAAGTTTAGGACCAAGATCTTCTGAAACTGAAAAAATTCTCGTTCAGTTTCAACAGGGCAAACAGCGTGAAAAGGAACGTCTGTCAGCGCTCAAAAATCAACTTAGGAACGAGCTTTATATTTCGCGGCGCCATTTTTTCCTATAAGAAACAAGAAGTTTCTTGGTAGGACAAAATAACTTCCTCAACTATGCATCACAGCTTCAGGCCATTTTTGCCCGATCTAAAATCACAAAAATCTTGAAATAGCTCGCTATTCCTGCAACTT
>JASFBJ010000207.1 GCA_030149585.1 Desulfobacterales bacterium
AGGATGTAAAATATTGATAAGCATGGGCCGCAGAGCAACCAGATCCGGTTGTCTTGCGGCATTATACTCCTCTTCTTCAAAGTCCATTTTATTTCTCCTGGTTATTTCTCCTGATTATAATTCATTTTTTTATTTGAGGCAGCGCCAGTTTATATTGAAAACTGTCGGTTAAGGCCTGCCAGGATGCTTCAATGATATCTTCTGAAACACCAATTGTGGTCCAAACCCGGTTTTTATCTCTGGAATCAATCAAGACCCTGACTCTGGCGGCAGTTCCTTCCCTGCCATCAATGACCCTGACTTTAAAGTCCACCAGGTGCATGGTCTCAAGATCCGGAAAAAATTTACCAAGGGCTTTTCTAAGGGCATTATCCAGAGCACTCACAGGGCCATTGCCTTCTGCTGCCGTCATTTCATGCCGGCCATCTACTAAAATTTTTATAATTGCATGGGCAAAACAGGGCCCATCCATATCTTTTTCAATGGAAATTCTAAAGGATTCCAATATAAAAGCAGGTTTAAACTGGCTGGTAAATTTTTCTATCAAAATTTTTAAAGACCCGTCAGCAGTATCAAACTGGTATCCCTTTTCCTCCAGCTTTTTAATTTCGGAAACAATTTTCCGGCTGTCATATCCATTGGCGCCAAGTTCGATATTCAACTCATTGGCCTTATATTCTACATTACTCTTTCCAGCAAGGTCAGACACCAGTACCCGGCGTTTATTGCCGACTATTTTGGGATCTATATGTTCGTAAGCCATGGGTGTTTTCATAATGGCATTAACATGGATACCGCCTTTATGCGCAAAGGCGCTTTTCCCTACAAAGGGACGCGACCTAACAGGGATCATATTGGCTGTTTCACTGATAAAGCGGGAAAGTGTTTTTAATTTGCTTAATTTTTCCCATGAAATGCACTCAAGATCCATTTTGTTTTTTAATATTGGTATAACAGAGGTCAGATCTGCATTGCCGCAACGCTCACCATAGCCGTTAACCGTGCCATGAACCATTATGGCTCCGACCTTTACAGCAGAAATTGTATTGGCTACTGCAAGGCCGCAATCATTATGAGTGTGAATACCGATTTTAATTTCAGCCGGCTTAAACCCAAAACCATTCTTTTGAGTTAGCTCCTCTTTTACCTGCTTAATAATGTTTTCAACTTCAAAGTGAAGGGTGCCGCCGTTTGTATCACAAAGTACCAGAAAATCAGCACCGTTTTTCAAGGCAGTTGCCAGGGTTTCCAGGGCATAGGCTTTATTTGCTTTATATCCGTCGAAAAAATGTTCTGCATCATAGATTACTTCCCTGTTATGACTTTTTAAAAAATCAACTGTTTCTCCGATCATGGCTAAATTTTCAGCAAGACTGATCTCCATAATCTTTTCCACATGCAGTTCCCAGGTCTTGCCGAAAATGGTAACTACCGGTGTTTGGGTTAAGATTAATTTTTCAAGATTATTATCATCTTCCGGGGCAATGCCGGGTTTACGGGTTGCCCCAAAAGCAGCTATTTTCGCATTTTGAAAGGTTTCACGCTGGATCATATCAAAAAAGCGCAAATCCCTGGGATTTGAACCAGGCCAGCCCCCTTCAATATAATGGATGCCCATTTCATCCAGTTTATGAGCAATTTTAACTTTGTCCTCAGCAGTAAAACTGATACTTTCTCCCTGGGTACCGTCTCGCAAGGTAGTATCATATAAAAAAATTGATTGCACTGTCATGGCCTCCTGAAATTTATTTGATGGTTGCCCCTTTACTGGCGGAAGAAACAACTTTTGCATACCTGGCTAAATATCCTGTGGTGATTTTGGGTGACGGCAAAACAAAACCCTCCTGCCGTATTTGCAGATCTTTATCATTTACCAAAAGGGATATCTGCTTGGCCGGGATATCAATTTGTATAAGATCATTTTCCTTAACCAGGGCCAAAGGCCCTTTTTGCATTGCTTCAGGAGAAATATGACCAATTGAAGCACCCCTGGTTCCGCCTGAAAACCGGCCATCTGTAAGCAGGGCCACATGGGAATCCAGGCCCATTCCCGCTATGGCAGATGTTGGAGTCAGCATTTCCTGCATGCCGGGTCCTCCTCTTGGACCTTCGTAACGGATAACAACCACGTCACCTTTTTTAATTTTTCCGGCCATGATTGCAGTGGTTGCCTCTTCTTCTGATTCAAAGACCCTGGCCGGGCCCTTATGTCGCAGCATCTTATCACACACGGCAGTTTGTTTAACCACACAGCCTTCAGGCGCAAGATTACCAAAAAGAACTGCCAGCCCCCCCTGGGTATGATAAGGATTTGAAGTCTTTCGAATTACCTCAGGGTTAAAATTTTTTACTGCCCGGAGATTATTTTTAATTGACTTGCCGGTTACGGTTAGACAATTTTGATGGATCAGGCCGGCTTTGTCCAGCTCGTTAATAACCGCTCCAATTCCTCCACTTTGATCAAGATCTTCAATATGGTGGGGGCCACCAGGACTCAAAGCACAAAGATGAGGTGTTTTTTTGCTGATTTCATTTATCAGATCAAGATCAATATCAATACCGGCCTCTTTTGCAATTGCTGTAAGGTGCAGCACTGTATTGGTGGAGCATCCCAAAGCCATATCCACGGTTAAGGCATTATAAAATGCCTTTTTGGTTAAAATTTTTCCAGCGCTGATATTCTGTTTCAACAGCTCCATGATTTGCAGCCCGGCCATTTTTGCCAGACGCACCCTGCTTGCCATTACAGCCGGGATAGTACCGTTTCCAGGCAGCCCCAGACCAATTGCTTCAGTAAGACAGTTCATGGAATTTGCAGTAAACATTCCAGCGCATGAACCGCATGTCGGACAGGCATTATCTTCAATCAGAGCCAGCTCTGCTTCACTCATTTTACCGGCCTTTACAGCGCCCACAGCTTCAAAAACACTTACCAGGTCAATCTTTTCTGTGGGTTTTTCCGTGGGTTTTTCTGTGGGTTTTTTTGCTGGAAAATTGCCTGGCAACCGTCCGGCCAGCATGGGCCCGCCACTGATAAATATAGTCGGCAAATCCAAACGGGCTGCTGCCATCAGCATTCCAGGAACAATTTTATCACAGTTGGGAATCATTACCATGGCATCAAAACCATGGGCAACAGCCATCACCTCAACTGAATCAGCTATCAACTCTCTGCTGGCCAGAGAGTATTTCATGCCGATATGGCTCATGGCAATTCCATCACATACTCCAATGGTTGAAAATTCAATCGGCAGGCCGCCTGCCATGTAGATTCCAGCTTTTACAGCGTCTTTAATGGTGTCTAAATGAATATGTCCTGGAATAATGGTATTGGCTGAGTTGGCTATCCCGATCAAAGGTTTCTGGAGCTCAAAATCCGTATATCCCATGGCCTTAAACAAGGCTCTATGGGGCGCTCTTTCAATTCCCTGCTTTATCTTATCACTTTTCATTTTTATTGGTTCCTTAAAAATCCCTGGTTTTAAAAAAAGTTAAAAAAGGTTAAAAAAAAATCCGTTATCAACTTTAAAATGGCTGATAACGGATTTTAATTTTTAATGAAATAAACTTATACTAAACCATTATCATCCAGGCACCTCGTCGCAGATAAATAGCTCTCCGACGAGGAGAATAATTAGACCGAGTAGAATATTAATGGAATTTATATTTTTCATAAAAAGAAAACTCATAATTAATTTTTTGGATGTTTATATCAGCCGGTTATTCCACTGTCAATCCCTATCTTTGCTGACACAGTATTGTCTCATATAACGGCAGATAGATAATTAACTGATATAAGATTGATGCTGCTGAGAAAGTTGAAGATAAAGACATTTTATTGCTGTTTATAGAATATAACTGTTTGAAATCATAAAGTTAATTTTTTTATAGGTTTTACAGGAAGGATGATTGGTGAGGATATGGCGGACTTGTTTATGACCGTGGGAAACTAAATGGCACATTTTTTGTATTTGAGTTAAAACAGAATGAGTTCAAAAGAGTATAAAAATTAAAAACAGAGATATAAAAATGGCAAACCCGGAATAAATGTACCAGTGTCAGACAGCAAATTGCGGATATATTTATAATCTTGACAAGGAAGACAGAAAGGGTAAAATAATGAATAGAATTCAATTTGAAGATCTGCACGCCCACTATTTTTGCTACTGAAATTATATTATATCTTTTTAATTTACAAATCATCTTTAAAATTATTTTCAAAAAGGAAAAAACTATGGCTGATTTAAAAGGATCACAAACTGAGAAAAACATTTTAACGGCATTTGCAGGAGAATCCCAGGCAAGAAACCGCTACAACTATTTTGCGAGCAAGGCCAAAAAAGAAGGTTTAGTTCAGATGGCTTCGATATTTGAAGAAACAGCAAACCAGGAAAAAGAGCATGCAAAAAGACTTTTCAAGCTGCTCCAAGGCGGCGAAGTGCAAATTACAGGCTCTTTTCCAGCAGGCATAATCGGCTCTACACTTGAAAATCTGAAAGCCTCTGCCCAGGGCGAAAAGTATGAGCACACAATAATGTATCCGGATTTTGCAAAAACCGCGCGAGATGAAGGATTTGATGCAATTGCCATAATTTTTGAATCAATAGCGATTGCCGAAAAACAGCATGAAAAAAGGTATAAAATGCTTGCCGCAAATATTGAGGCAGGCAGGGTATTTAAAAGAGGTTCAAAGGTGATGTGGCAGTGCCGCAACTGTGGTTATCTTCATGAAGGCAATGAAGCGCCCGACGAATGTCCGGCTTGCGCTCACCCACAGGCTTATTTTGAATTGATCGGCGAAAACTATTAAATATGAATGGTAAAAATGGAGGATAAATATGGCTTACGTTTTTAACATGGATGAAATACTTAAAATGGCAGAGCAGATCGAAAGAAACGGCGCTGCATTTTACAGAAAGGCTGCAAAAGAGATTTCTGATTCCCAAAACAAAGAACTTCTTCTTGAACTTGCTCAAATGGAAGACGAGCATGAAAAGACCTTCGCGTCTTTGCGAGCCCGGCTTTCAGTAGATGAAAAAACGTCCACACTATTTGACCCTGAAGGTGAAACCGAGCTTTATCTTCGAGCTCTTGCGGATACCAGGGTATTTTTCGAAAAACAGATAGATATTTCATCCATGGAGGAAATATTGAAAGAGGCCCTGACAGCCGAGAAAGATTCGATACTTTTTTATATAGGCATGAAAGATCTGGTTCCGGAAAAATTTGGAAAGGCAAAGATTGATTCTATTATTAAAGAGGAGATGGAGCATATAAAATTACTCAGCAAAAAACTTGTTGGGTTAAAAAATTAAAGGAGGATTAAAAAATGGCTGAAAAACTTGAAATTTATAAATGTAATATATGCGGCAATATTACCGAGGTTATGCATGGCGGAGATGGCGCAATGCAATGCTGCGGCCAGGAGATGGCGCTGTTAACTGAAAATACTGTTGACGCTGCAAAGGAAAAACATGTTCCCGTAATCGAGAAAATTGATGGAGGAGTTAAGGTAAAACTGGGATCGGTTGCTCATCCAATGGAAGAAAAACATTATATTGAATGGATTGAGATTATTGCCGGCAATATAGTCTGTTTACGGTTTTTAAAACCTGGTGATGCGCCTGAAGCAGCCTTTAAAATTGACGCGGATATTGATAATATTACAGCCAGAGCCTATTGCAACCTGCATGGTCACTGGAAGGCATAGACAATCTATAGATGTCTGCGAATTTGAAGGATAGATAAAAAATGGGTGTGACAGAGGAGAAAATAACATGGCAAAAGCACTTATTATATATGCGTCAAGAACCGGTTCAACACAAAAAATAGCTGATTTGATTGCAGAAGGAATTCGAATTTCCGGTCATGAAGCAACTGTTACCAAGGCCGCTGAAATAAAAAAGGAAGCGGATCTGCAAAATTGCGAGGCCTATATTTTTGGCTCTGCCACTTACCATGGTGATATGATACAAGCCATGAAAACTTTCCTTTTTATGGCTGAAAAAGCTGATCTTGCGGGAAAGGTCGGAGGCTCTTTTGGAGCCTTTGGGTGGAGCGGAGAAGCCCCGGAGCGTATCTACGATACAATGAAAAATATTTATAAAATGAATATGGTTGGCGGGCCGTTAATGCTTAAATCAGGCGGCCTTGGAGGTGGCATTAAGATGGCTCAGGATTACGGCAGGGAGATTGCCGAAAAAATGGTCATTTAATTGCGTAGCGTGAAGTACTACTTTTTTTAATGCAGGTTAAAATGAAAAGGAGGAAAATTATGTCTACACCACAACATTGTCCTGGTTTTGAACAATTCAAAAATCTAAAGGCTTTTAAATGCAAATGTCCGAACTGTGGAAAGGAAAATGAAGTTTTTTCTGATGAATTCGACAAGGTGCGTGTATGTGGGTCATGCGGCAAAGAGATTGATTTTACACAGTGTTCTCTTGATGCAGGCGCCTAAAGTTTTTTGATAACTTTTCAATAATTCCAAAATCCAATAAAAAGTCGCAAAATATGATTTGCCCTGTTTTATTGAGAAGTTATGCTTTTTTCGGCATCCTTCAAATTTAGTTTACACTTTTTAGATGTTGCTTCTTGCCTGG
>JASFBJ010000208.1 GCA_030149585.1 Desulfobacterales bacterium
ACCTGACCTAAATCTGTGCGCCTACTTGTGGAAGTTATTTCGTCCTCGTTCCTTAAATACTATATGAAAATAATACCTGCTGCAACATTAAATCAGCATAATTAAAATTAATCTTGTGTCAGGGACTCCTCTTTGATTGACAATGCGCTTTTGTTATGAAATATTTTATTGTAATTTTCAGCTCCTGAAAATCTATCCAAATCAGATAAAAACTTATTAAAAAATGGTGAATATATGAGATTATCAGAAGTGCAAAAGATATTAAAAGCAACTGTGCTGACAGGCGAGGATCAGATGGATAAAAATATTACTTCAGCCGGAGCTGCTGATCTAATTGAAGATTTACTGTCTGCTGCTGCCAAGGGCTGTGTTTTGCTGACAGGGGTACCGTCTGAACAAGTAATCAGAACCTCCAAGGTGGTCGGTGTTGAGATGATCTGTATTGTAAGGGGTAAGGTTCCGCCTGATAGTTTTATTGAACTAGCACGTTCCTGTGATATCCCCGTGTTATTATCACAATACTCATTATTTATTGCCTGCGGCAGATTATACATGAATGGCATCAGAGGGCTGGACGGTTCCTGGTAGAGCGCAAAAAAAAAGAAAATAATCGGCAAAACTCCGGGTGGATGATTTTGACGGGATTAAAGAATATTGGCATGATCAACTCAACTTTAAAAATTAAACTGGAGTAGAAGAAAAATGATAGAAGCTGTTTTTATGATGGGTGGTTTAGGTTTGTTGGTAGGTGCCGGGCTGGCAGCGGCATCAAAAATTTTTTATGTTTATGTTGATCCCCTTATTATTAAGATTGATGATGTTTTGCCTGGTGCTAATTGCGGCGGCTGCGGAATGCCGGGCTGCACTGCCAATGCAGAGGCCATAGTGGCAGGCAAGGCCGCTGCTAATTCCTGTGTTGCGGCCGGACCCGAAGTTGCTGAGGCCATTGCTGAAATTATGGGACTTAGCATTGAAGCCAAAGAACCTGATATCGCCCTGCCCGGCTGCACCTATGGGGTTTTAGATGCTGATCTAAAATATTTTTACGAAGGCTTGAACGACTGCCGGGCAGCAGCTCTTTTATCAGGTGGCATGAAGGTCTGCAACATCGGCTGTATAGGACTTGGGACATGCGTCAAAGCCTGTCCCTTTGATGCTATTATTATGGGTCCTTACGGCCTTCCTGTAGTTGATGAAGAAAAATGTACAGGCTGCGGAACCTGTGAAAGGGTTTGTCCTAAAAATATAATCAATCTTTCCTCTATTACCAGACGGATATTACGGGAATACACCACCGATGATTGTACCACTCCCTGCCAGAGGGCCTGCCCCGCAGGAATTAATATCAGTGAATATATCAGCCAAATTGCCGAAGGAAATTATTCTGGGGCTGTGCAGGTAATCAAAGAACGTAATCCATTTCCATCTGTAATAGGCAGAATCTGTCCCCGGCCCTGTGAAAATGATTGCAGGCGACAGCTTATTGATGAACCAGTGGCTATAAATTTTCTAAAACGTTTTGCCGGTGATTATGAAAAAAAGCAAGGTCAGCGAGTTTTGCCATTTATGGCACCAGCCAGTGGCCGCAAAATAGCTGTTATCGGCGGCGGTGTTCAGGGTTTGTCAACCGCCTTTTTCAGCGTCCGCCTGGGACATGAAGTTACTATTTTTGAAGCAACCGACAAACTGGGTGGATTACTTAACAGCGCTATTTCAGCCTATCGTTTAGACCAGGATGTTTTACAATGGGATATTGATGGTATCCTGGAAATGGGAGTTAAGGCTGAAACAGACAAAATGATGGGGCGTGATTTTATGATTGCTGATCTGCTTGCACAGGGTTTTGAGTCTGTTTTCCTGGCATCTGGTGGATGGGATAGTCGTCTAACCCGGCAACAAGGGGCAATACCTGAAATGCCCATCCCGGATACCTGCCTGTTAATTGATTTTATTAAATCAGGTGTCAAAGGCAAAGAGCCAATCCCCTGTGGTTCTGATGTGGTCATCAGCGGTGGCAATGCTTTGGCAGTTCAAGCTGCTTTGAAAGCAAAAAAACTTGGCTGTCAAAAAGTTATAATGATTTTACGGGAAAAGGAAGCTGATCAGCCACTTACAAAAGCAGATCGCCAAACCATAACGGAAAATGGCATTGAACTGCTTGTTGGTTCAGGCGTTAATCGATTATTTGGTAAAGATAATCATTTAACGGGTATTGAAATTATAAATTTAGATAATCAGGTTAAACAAAGAATTGCTGCGCAAACTCTTATTCTGGCTGGAGGCCGGTTTCCTGAACTTATATTCAGCAAAACAAAGACAGACACAGAAACTGATACAGAAACAGATGCAGAAACTCACACTGATACTGCCGACTCTTTTACCTGGGAAAGTTTGAGCCCCTATAAACAACCAGCCTATTGCAATGAAGTCGGCTTATATGCCAAAGGGGATATCCTGACCGATTTTAGTGGAGCCATTAAAGCCATTGGAGCAGGACGCAGGGCGGCATCTACTATTCATCAGGCAATGTACGATATTTTAGAGCCACTGCCGAAAAATGTATTAACACCCCAATCAGTAATTCAGGACGTGGATCATCTGGAAAATGTTATTACGAATAATAGACAAATTATGCCTTTAAACTGTGGTGAACAGCTGGCTAAAACAGGAGAACTGGAAATAGGTTTTAGTGAAGAAAGTGCGCAAATTGAGGCAAAACGCTGTTTGCAATGCGGGTTGATCTGTTATAAACGAACCGAAATTTTAGAACAAAAATCACTGCAATCCGTTAATTAATAATTCATGGAGCAAAATAATGGCAACCCAGGAAGGAATTGTTACCAGCCCAGGATCTTTGGGGGAATCAACTGTTTGGATAAAAACTGTTCGTTCAAGTTCATGTGAAGCCTGTTCCGCCAAAGATAGCTGCACCTCCGACGGTGGCGGCAACGATATGGAAGTGGAAGTGCTAAACAAGATAGGTGCCAGGGTCGGTGACAGGATCATGTTGCATCTTGAAACCACGAACCTGTTAAAAGCCACTTTTCTACTTTATATTTTCCCTGTTATTTGTATGTTTGGAGGAGCCTTTATCGGTCAATACCTTGCCTTAAATTACCAATATGACCCTTCGCTGTTTTCCGCCCTTGGCGCTTTTATTTCATTTGGAATTGCCTTTTTATTTATCAAAATCATTAGTAATAAAATGTCATATAATGATAATTATAAACCCCGAATAATCAGAATTTTAAAAAAGAACCGGAATTTAAAACCTCTTACAGATTGATTTTTTTAAAAGACGAATCAACAAATGACTGAAAAAGTTTATATAGCTCAAAATAATATGGCGACATTTATCTGTCCCAAGTGTAAAAAATCAACCACCGTGGATGTTACCAGCTATGCTGAACTTGAAAAAAAAGTAAAAGTCAAGTGCCGTTGTGTGTGCGGCCATAACTATACTTCAATCCTGGAAAAAAGAAAAAAATACCGCAAATCAGTCAATATTCCCGGTGTTTATGCTTTTATAGATGCCATGGGAAGAGAAGAAAAAGGCACCCTGATAGTAGAAGATATTTCCGCCACCGGCCTGAAACTGAAATTCAATATCAAGCCAAGCTTTAAACTTGAGGATATTTTAACAGTTGAATTCCACCTGAACGACAAACGCAGAACTGAAATGCAAAAGAAAGTTATCGTTAAAAATATAAAAAATATTTATGTGGGCACAGCTTTCACCCTTTCAGGACTTAATGACCCTGCCCTGGGTTTTTATCTTATGAATTAAAAAACCTTTGGTATAAGGATGCAAGGGATGATTGATGATCTGATCAACTGAGCCCAATTCCACAATTCAATTAACAGCCTGATTCCACTGCAGAAACATCAAGCATATTCCGAACTTTCGCAACGCAGCCAGACTGGATGCATCGGCACTTACAATGTAAAGTTATTTTTGCGCGAGCCCTAAAGTATTTTACGGCATCTGCCGATATTGTAAATATGAGCCTAATATAAAGCAAGGAGGAAACGCATTATGGATGTAAGTTCCGTCGTCACCTCAACTGCCTCAATGGCCGGCACGGTCAGGCAGTTGCAAAGCATTAATAAAATGCAGATGGAAATCATGAAGAGCCTCGCTGACAGTCAGGCCCAGATAGCGGATATGGTTCAAGCCTCTGGTATCGGGCAAAATATCGATACACGCGCTTAGGGGCTGAAGATAAATTATTTTTCCCTTTGTCAGCCTTTTTTTTTAACCTTTAACCGTTTATATAATAAAAGCAGTACTGTTACAAGTACTGCCTTTATTTTTTGATCATCTTTTTTAGTCATCTGGAAAACCCTGAAAAACCCCTTCTCTATTTAAATAAACCAAATAGTTAAAAAAATCAAAATATAAGTGACCCATATGGCTATATTCGTCACTGCTTACAATTTTGTTTGTTTAATAAATATAATATAACATTATTGTAAGCCCTTGCCGCCATATACATAATCACGTTTCACTATTTTTAATTGACATATCAATCTGTTAAAACGTTATTTGAAATATTGATATTCCTGGCATACCAATTGCAAAAATACTAACTAAGATATTTCCGGAAGATATTATACCAAATTGATCTACTATAAAGGAGAAATTTAAAATGAAAAAAATTGAGGCAATTATTAAACCATTTAAGCTGGATGATGTTAAAAACAGCTTAAACGAGATCGGGGTCACAGGAATGACAGTTAGTGAAGTTAAAGGGTTTGGTCGACAGCGAGGGCATAAGGAGATCTATCGTGGAGCTGAATACCAGGTAGATTTCATTCCAAAAATGAAAATTGAAATCATAGTGGATAGTTCTCTGGCCGAAAAGGTGGTATCAGTTATTGCAGAAAGTGCCAATACAGGAAAAATCGGTGACGGCAAAATATTTGTGATGACAGTGGAAGAAGCAATTCGTATTCGAACAGGTGAATCAGGTAAAAATGCTATTTAATGTCTTATAAAAAATCAGCAATTTTCAGACATTCTTATAAAATTATTTTAAGGAGGAGATTAAAAAATGAAAGCAATTACTCTATTTTTCGTATATTCATTTATTGGATTAGGTGTAGTATGGGCTGGAGAGCCTGATCCCACAGCAATAACTAATAAAGAAGCCATTGATCTTGTGCAAACCCACGCCAATTACGTATGGACACTGGTTGCAGCGGTCCTGGTATTTTTTATGCAGGCCGGGTTTGCCCTGGTGGAAGCCGGGTTTACCAGAGCCAAAAACGCAATCAATATTATGATGAAAAATCTCATGGATTTTTCCATGGGTACAATCGCTTACTGGGCCATCGGCTTTGGCTTGATGTTTGGGGTTTCTAAATCCGGCTGGATTGGGACTTCCGGTTTCTTCCTGAGTGATTTTGGGGTTGATAAGGATCCCTGGGTACTTGCCTTCTGGATGTTCCAGGTGGTCTTTGCGGCAACTGCGGCTACTATTGTTTCCGGTGCCATGGCGGAAAGAACCAAGTTTTCAGGATATTTGATATACAGTGTTTTTATAAGTGCCCTGGTTTATCCGATTTTCGGGGGCTGGGCATGGGGAAGTCTTTATAATGGCAGCGGCTGGCTGGAAGGTTTGGGATTTATCGATTTTGCCGGTTCCACTGTTGTGCATTCAGTGGGTGGCTGGGCTGCTTTGGCCGGAGCTATTGTGCTGGGCCCTCGGATCGGAAAATATACAAAAGATGGCGGTATCAAACCTATTTTGGGACATAACATTCCTATGGCTGCTCTGGGCGTTTTTATTCTCTGGGTGGGATGGTTTGGATTTAATCCAGGCTCTACCACAACAGCTGATAAAAGCATTGCCATGATATTTGTTAATACTAATTTAGCAGCCGCTGCTGGTGCTATTTTTGCAATGTTTGTTTCCTGGATCAAGTTTGGTAAACCAGATGCAGGCATGAGTTTAAACGGCGCATTGGCAGGTCTGGTGGCAATTACAGCCGGTTGCGCCAATGTCTCTCCGACAAGCGCTGTTATAATCGGTTCGATTGCCGGGATTATCGTAGTATTTTCGGTTGTTTTCTTTGATAAAATCAAAGTTGACGATCCAGTCGGGGCTATTTCGGTTCACGGTGTTAATGGAGCCTGGGGCACTCTGGCAGCCGGTATTTTCAACATCGGCGGAACCACTGCTACAATTATCGGTGTCCAAGTAGTTGGTATTCTGTCTTGTTTTGCCTGGACTTTTGTTACTGCATTTATTCTGTTTAAAACAATCGACACCTTCTTTGGATTAAGAGTTTCCCCTGAAGAAGAAACCACCGGCCTTGATTTTACTGAACATGGCGGCAATGCTTATCCTGATTTTGAGGTTTCTACCTACTCACAGCAATAAAAAAATATTCATTATTTATACCTGCCCATGGCATTGCCATGGGCAGGCATGTCTATCACCTTCACGGTTTTTTTGACTGCTGAATTGATTTTATAATACCTTTCTTTCCAAAATCTCCTATAATCAGACTATTTATATTAAAACCATTCTTTGGCATCCTTCATTAATGTCCAAAGATAGTTTACACTTTTGACGGTTCTCGCT
>JASFBJ010000034.1 GCA_030149585.1 Desulfobacterales bacterium
GTTTTAGGGTAATTCTCGTTTATTATCGGATAGTTTTCTTTTTGCCCTATTTTTCCCAGGTTTTTGCATATTTTTTGGCATATTCATCGCCAAACTGGTCGATAAGTGCTTTTTAAAAATTTTTCACTGCCCAGCTTTGGGATTTTATCTACAGTAACATCTGCTTGCCTGTCCTTATGTAGTGTCTCAGGCTCTCCTTCATGTATTGGGGAAAGGAAATTCCACTTAACCTGCTGCAAGTAACATAAATGGTGAGTGCATTTACTTACAATATCATCGATTGGAGCAAATGTATCCCTTTTATTTAAAAAATCTGATTTTTTCTCTGAAATCAATTTGAACTTACCCTTACCTCGATAAGACAATGATTGCTTTTCATATTCTTCTGAGAAGCTAAAAAGCAAATCTGCAACAACAAAGAAGTTTAGTAGGAGAAGTATATCCAAAATTTGCAATTTACTTGGTTTTTGAAGCTGAAAGGCAGTAGCTTGCTGATTTTACCTATTTTTCAAAGAACAATGATCAAACTAAAAAATCGAATTTATAATTTTGTAGCTTTTCGCTGAACAATTTTAAGTTTATGCGTAGGCTCTATAGAAAAGGTTATGTTGTAAAAAAATCGAAAAAAAATGTTATTTTGGGGTTAAATCCAAGAAAAGTTTACGAAACAACAAAACCTTAACCTTCTATTTTAGGGCTCGTGAACTATAAGCGGGAATTGCTGTCGCAGCAACAACCCAAAAACAGGCATTGAATGCATTAATATTTTTATACAAAAGAGTTCTTGATATTGATTTGGGAGATGGTAGAGCTCTAACGCGGTCAAAACGCTGGCTGAATCTGCCGACAGTATTGACCCAAATTGAATCCGCTAAAAGCCCTCTGGATTTATTATAATGAAATTTCACCTTTCTGGGTTCTCAGGCAGGGCCCTGGTCCGGCAGAAACACCTTAAATTCACTGCCATGGCCCAACTTGCTGCTTACCGTTATATCTCCCCCATGAGCTGTAATGATTGCCTGAACCAGGCTTAGGCCAAGGCCCGAACCTGATCGCGAACGACTGGGATCTACACGGTAAAATCGTTTGAAAATATTTGGCAGGTCATCCTGCCCGATTCCGCTGCCGGAATCTTTTATAATAATAACAGCTCCTGGTAAAGAGCCTTTTGACCTGTTAAGTAAAACCCTGATATTACCCTTTGCAGAAGTGTATTTAAAGGCATTATCCAATAAATTGGCAATCATGCGCTGAAGCAGATGTGTGTCTGCCTGAATCTTGTATTCAGACGGCATGCTGCAGTCCAACTTGATCTGCCGGCTTTCAGCAGTGGTCTGGAACAAATCACATGCTCTCCTGATCAGCTTGACCAGATCAATTTTTTCCAGGTTAAGCTGACTTGCCCCGGCTTTGGTTTGGGCAAGAAGGAGCATAGTATTGATCATATCGAGCAGACGGTCACATTCCTCTATTGTATTGGCCGCCATATTTTCATATTCTTTAAGAGAGCCTTTACTGGTTAAAGTAATTTCCGCTAATCCGCGAATCCTGGTAACCGGGCTTTTCAGGTCATGGGCCAGGTTATCTCCCATCTCCTGGCTACCTTTAATTAAAATCTGGATACGATCCAGCATCCGGTTAAAGGCAGTGGCCAGTTGATCCACCTCATCGCCATGCCTTGAGACCGATACCCGCTCTTCAAGATGCCCCTTTGCAATATAGCGGGCAGTACGACTGATGGTTTCCACTCCGGCAATAGCCCTTTTGGCCATAAACCAGCCTGAAATCGTTGATAAAAAAACCAATATAAGCATGGCTGCCAAAAATCGCTTTTGAAAAACTTCGATCAAGGCCCAGGGATTTTCCATTACCTGGCCAAGCTGGATAAGAATTCCTTGCCCCATGCGGCTGTATATAATACGTATTTTTTCTTTTCGGTTGGATGCTGACAGGGTTTCAAAAACAGCTTTTCCACTGTCTGTCATCCGACGTACTGCCAGACGATTAATTCCAATATTTTTCCAGTAATTCATATTGGAAGATGAAAAAGCAAGGCCACTTTGATAAACAAAGCGAAAAAATATTTTTTTTTCACCAGCTGCCTGAGCCTCCAGAAGAGCCACCTGCCGAGCAGCATTAATGCCATTGATGGTTTGAATAGAAACATATTTGCGCGTTCTGGCCATTAGTTCATGGTCGGTATTCTGGTGTATTACAGCAGAAATCAGGAGATAAAATAAAAAAAAGGCTATCAGAGCAGAGAGAGTGAAGATAAGCGCATACCACAAAGTCAAGCGAAAGACTAAAGAGTTTGGCAACTTAATCGCTTTCTTTAAGAACATAACCTGCCCCGCGGATAGTGTGAATCAGTTTGTTTTCATATCCTTGATCAATTTTCTCCCGCAGTTTACAGATTCTGGCCTCTACAACATTTGTTTGAGGGTCAAAATGATAATCCCAGACATGTTCCATGATCATTATTTTGGAAACCACTCTACCTTTATTGCGCATCAAATATTCCAATAAAGAAAATTCAAGAGGCTGAAGTGTTATTTTATTTTCGCCCCTTTTTACCTGTCGGGTAATAAGATCAATGGATAAATTTTCTAATATCAGGGTACTGGGTTCTGCAACACCACTGGCCCTTCTGATTAAGGCCTGAACTCTGGCCACAAGTTCTGAAAATGCAAAGGGTTTTGTCAGATAATCATCACTTCCTGTTTGCAATCCTTGAACCCGATCAGCTGTAGAATCTTTAGCGCTTAAAATTAATATGGGAGTGTTTATTTTTGCCTGCCTGAGTTTTTTTATCAGGCTAAGACCATCAAGCTCAGGCAGCATCAGATCTATAATACCGGTATCATAGGGCTCGGTCAGGGCCAGATGTAGCCCATCTACTCCATTATCAGCGTGATCAACAGCATAACCGGCTGATTTAAGACCTTTGATTATAAAAGAGGCTATTTTTAAATCATCCTCCACCAGCAATATTCGCATCTAATTTCCTTTTCTTTCTAATAAAAATAAGTTCGCAAGTTTAAGTGCTGCGGCGCCTTTTCGGATAGGCGCTGCCGGCAAGACGCAAAATGGTGAGATAAACTGCGACATTTATTCTTGATTTTTTTTGAGAGCCTGATTACCTGATTAAAGAAATTACCGCGTCAAGAGCCAATAAATAGCCGTGGGCGCCAAAGCCTGCTATCTGACCGGTTATAGCAGGGGCGATCAGGGATTTATGGCGAAAAGGTTCGCGCTGGTAGATATTGGAAAGATGAATTTCAACAACAGGCAGGTCAAGCATTTGAAGTGCATCCCGAATCGCCACGCTGGTGTGGGTATAGGCAGCCGGGTTTATTATAAGGCCGCAAATATTTGTCGCGGCCTGCTGAATTTTATCAATAATCGCCCCTTCATGATTGGATTGAAAAGTTTCAACTCTAAAGCCGAGCTTTTCACCTTTTTTTTTAAGATCTGAATCAATATCAGCCAGAGTTTGTGTTCCGTAGATTTCAGGTTCTCTGGTGCCGAGCAGATTAAGATTAGGTCCGTGAATAACCAGGATACTAAGGGGCTCTTTTTTCATTTTCAACATTTTCCTTTCAACTTTGCAATGGTTGCCTGATAATCGGAACTGCCGAAAACAGCCGAACCAGCCACAAATACATCTGCTCCTGCCTCTGAGATCTCTTCAATGGTTTTTGGGCTTACCCCGCCGTCAATCTGAATCAAAGGTGGAGATTCCATATTTTTTATCATTTTCCGTAAAGCTTTAATCTTTTCCAAAGTGCTTTGGATAAAAGACTGACCTCCAAAACCAGGATTAACACTCATAAGTACAATAAGATCAAGTTCATTTATAACCCATTCCAGGCATGACAGAGAAGTGGCTGGATTTAAAGCAACCCCTGCTTTGACACCGCTTTCTTTAATAAACTGAATGGTTCGGTGCAGATGAGTACAGGCTTCAGCGTGAACCGTAATATAATCAGCGCCGGCTTTGATAAATTCTTCGATATAATTATCCGGGTTCTCAATCATCAAATGTACATCCATGGGCAAGGTGGTAACTTTTCTGACTGCTGCTGCAATCATGGGACCTAAACTAATATTAGGAACAAAATGGCCATCCATAACATCCACATGAATCCAGTCAGCACCGGCTTTTTCAACTGCCCTAACCTCTTTACCCAGTTTTGCAAAATCTGCTGAAAGAATTGAGGGAGCGATCCATCTCATAAATTATTCTCCTTATTTTTTTTTAATCAATAATTCGGGTTAAAATTAAATCACCATCCAGATAAAGAAATAAACTTGCATTATCGCCTTTGGGAATTGCCAGCCAGAGATCCTGGCCGGGTTTTGCAAAAGCATTATACAGATCTATTGAAAAATCACGGCAATGAAGCTCAACCCGGATATGCCTTTTAATAAACCCCTTTGCCAGGCGGTAACGAAAAAACGCAGATCTATCTATTATTTTCTCAGGCAGTTGATTTTGTTTACCCGCTTGTCTGTTAATTATAAGATCTACCCTGCTTTTTTCAAGAATTTTATATCCGGCTGCCGGAGTTTGTTTGATAACCGAGTTTTCAGGATAGTTTTTTATAAAGCCTGTCTTGATTTTGCCCACAAGCAGATTCTGGTTCTCAATTATTTCAATTGCTTCTTCCAGTGCCTGCCCTTTTAAATCCATCATCATCAAAGCCATAGGCCGGGGGCCAAGACTTATTAAAAGATTTACAGCAGAGCCCCGCAAAAGGTTAGAGCCGGAATAAGGGAACTGCGTAATAACTGTATTTCTTTTTTTATCAAAATTATATGTATAGGATACTATGCCGGGTTTCAGGCCATTTTCGTACAAACCAATGCGAGCCTGGGCCAAAGACAGATCAGTTAGCCTTGGGGCCGCAACATGACGTAATCCTTTTGAAATGATAATTTTTACATCCCGTCCCTTTTTAATCTCAATCCCGGGTTTTGGTTCCTGATAGATAATATGATTTTTGGGGATTATTGCACTGTACTCAGCGCCTTTAACCTTTGTGTTCAGTTCCAGATCAGTCAGGATTTCCAGCACATAGATAACGTCTTTGCCCAGCAGGTCAGGTATAATAACCGTGTCTTCACCCTTGATAATTCGGGTAAGAGTAAAATAAAAACCAAATCCGCCTGCCAATAAAAATACAAGGAAAAAAAAAGCAATGTGGGCAGTCTTCTTAATCATCTGTTGACCACTAAAATGAGTATTGCATTGTCAGGCCAAGGGTCTGCATTGTGCTGTCGCAAGCTAAATTCAGGCTGAGATTTTTTTTTAAATTATCAATAAATCGTTTGGTTCTGCTTGCGTTAAATTTATGAGCGCTGGTCATGGCTCCGTATATATTTCCACTGTAAAATCCGAATTCCACAAAACTGATCATGCCGCCAATTCCGTATAGTTTATTATCAAAGGCCTCGTAAGCGGCATATATCAAGCCGCAGTTAACCACAAAGGCTGTCAGTGCATCCTGATATCTTTCGCAGTACAGATATCCCCCGCCGGGAATAATGGATAAAAGACCGGCAAGGCCAGGACTTTTATGGCGAATTAGACTGCTTTGCTCAAGCTCTTTGGAAATTCGCTTTAGCTGGTAGCGCTCCTGGTTTGGCAGGCTGATTTTGGCCAAAAAGGTTCCGGCTTTTTCCCACATGCCGATTTCAAGATAGATCAAAGCAATTTTATAATTAGCATGATCAAGTATTTGTCTGTCTTTTGAGATGGTAACAAGATTATGTAGAGTTATAAGTGCCTTGTCGGTATTATTTTGGTTTAAATAGCTCTCGCTTAAACTAAAATAGATGGGTCCGGTCAGCTTATTTTGGACAAAATTTTCGGTAAGGCCTTCAAAAGCATGCGCTGCCGCTTTATATCGGCCTGATTTTAAATAGGCCAGCCCGATTTTATATCTGGTCTGAAAAATCCTTGAATCACCAGGAAAAAAATAAAGGAAACGCTTGAACTCATCTATAGCCAGGGCATACTCATGCGCGTTAAAAAGATGGTCGGCATAGTTAAGCTGGTGATCAGCATCTATAGTATAAGTCTGGGCTTCGGCCGGCATAAGGCAATAAAAAAAAAAGAGAATTACCAGCCAAAATAAAAAATATTTAGGGCAGATTGTATTTTTCATTATCCTCTTTCCACCAGAAATCGTTTTTGCATAGAGGGTCATAAGTCAGTTTTCGGCCATGGATGATTATCAAAGGTGATAGCCTGGTTTCATCCCTGCCGCAGCGCATAAGACGGTCACAGGCCATAACCCAGCCTTTAAAATATCCGTGCTTTTTGATTGCTTTTAGGGCATAGACTGAGCAGGATGGGAACATGGGACAACGATGACCGTCAATTGCTGAGATATGATTTTGATATATTTTAAGTGTATTTATCAGATATCCTTTGTCCGCATCTACCCTGTGGAGAGAAATTTCTTCCTGGGCCGGACAAATTTGAATATTAAAGCCCATAAAAGATAAAAAGAGCAAGACAGCGGTTTTATATAATAAGGCATTTCTCATAGTTTATCTTTGAGTAACCCGCAATACCTCTTCAATGGTTGTAACCCCACTTAAAACCTTGGCAATTCCGTCTTGACGCAGGGTGATCATTTTCCATTTCAAGGCTTCCTCTTTAATCCGAAAAGAATCATAGGTTTTTAATATCAAATTTTTTAAACCATGTCCCATAACCATAATCTCAAAAATTCCGATTCGGCCCTTATAACCTGTGAATAAACATTTTTCACATCCAACAGCCTTATAAATGGTATGCCTTTTTAGCTGCTCAGGAGTAATTCCAATATTTTGCATTGTAATATCCGGTATATATTGCTTTTTACACTCATTGCATAACACACGCACAAGCCGCTGGGCAACAACGGCAATTACTGCTGATGAAATCAGAAAGGGCTCTACTCCAATATCAACCAGACGCGTTATAGCGCTTGCTGAATCATTGGTGTGCAGGGTGGAAAATACCAGATGACCGGTCAGGGCTGATTGTACTGCGATTTCAGATGTTTCCCTGTCTCTGATTTCCCCGATTAAAATTACATCTGGATCCTGACGCACAATAGCTCTAAGTCCTCTGGCAAAGGTTAAATCAATTTTCGGGTTAACCTGAATCTGGCTGATCCCGTATAGCTGATACTCCACTGGATCTTCAATGGTGATAATATTGATATCCGGTTTATTTATAGAGGATAAAATCGCATACAGGGTTGTGGTTTTACCACTGCCGGTTGGGCCTGTTACCAGAATAATACCGTGCGGAGATTCAACCAGTTTTTTAAGCTGGGCCCGGCGTTTTTTAGACAGCCCCAGATCAGACATTTTTAAAACAGAACTTGATTTATTTAATAAACGCATAACCACTCTTTCACCAAAGGTGGTGGGTAAGGTGGAAACACGGACATCAAAACTCTGATTGCCGATTTTAGCCTCAAAACGACCGTCCTGTGGCAAACGTTTTTCCGCAATATTAAGATTGGACATTACCTTGATTCTGGAGATTAAAGCAGGCTGAATCCATTTGGGAGGCGTTAGCAGGTCATATAAAATACCATCCACCCGGTAACGTACCTTAAAGCTGTCCTGAAAGGGCTCAATATGAATATCACTTGCCCGTGCCTTGGTGGACTGGGAAATTATATGATTAACCAGTTTGATAATGGGTGCGTCACTAATGTCATCGAGCAGGTCAGCAGTATTTTCTATTTCACTTATAATGGTGGTGCCGTTTTCCTCCATATCCTGCACCAGTTGTTCAGCAGAATCCTGGCTTAAATCATACCAGAGATTAATGGCGGAAAGGATGGCATTTTTTGTTGAAAGAACCAGTTGATAGTCATCAAAGCCGATTAAACGGGCCAGATCATCAAGGGGCTGAAAAGAGGCTGGATCGTTAACCGCAATGATAGCCAGGCGTTTATCTTTATCCTCAACCGCGTCCGGCCCGCTCTTTTGATAAAGCTTTTTCGTTGGGTTGCTTTCCAGAGGCCGAATCAGCATTGGAATCATAATATATTTTTTTAAAAACTGGATCGATATATTTTTGACCAGATCATTTCCCAGATTATCCAGAGGCAGTTCCGGCCAGAAAGGAATTTCATATTGAACGCTCAAGGCATCCAAAAGCTGAACTTCGGTCAGAGTTTTTTTTTGCAGCAGGATCTGGCCTAACTGCCCTCCTTTTTCCTGCTGAATGCGGCCGGCCTCAGCAAAGTCCTCTTCAGACAGGCCATATTTGGTTTTAAGAATATGAGAAAGATTTTTTATCATCTTAAAGTTTAATTAGAAATCCTTTAATATTATCCTGTTTTAGCTGGATTAATTTATCACGAGCCTGGGCGGAATACTGAAAATAACCGATTCTAACCCTGTGCCAGATTTGCCCCTTTACCCGGCCGGTTATAATATACGCGGCATGTCCTTTTGCCTTTAACCTGTTTTTTATTTGTTCAGCTATTTCAAGATGTTGGGATGAGGCTACCTGGAGCGTATAATTTTTGATTAAATTCAGGTCGTTTGCGGCCGGTTTTTTTGAATTTAGGGTACGTGGATCAGCAGCCAGATCAGATTCTTGAATCTGTCTGGGTTTAATTTCAGGGGACTGTGCAGATTTCTCGTCTGGTCTCGCTGCCGGTGCCGATGCCGATGTCGGGGCTTCAGGCAGAGTCAAAACTTCAGGCGACTTGGCATTTAGATCCGGCTGATTGTGTAAAGTTGACTTATCTGGTTGACTTGACCGATCTGGTTGAGTTGACTGTTCCGGTTGACTTGACTGTTTGGGCCCGCCTGAAAAATCCGGTTTTATTTTACCCAAAGGATTACCTGCCTCAGTCTCATCCTGCTCAGGCAGCAAATCGGGTTTTTCAAGATTCAACAGCGGCTGTTCCTCAGGGTAAAATTTTATTTGACCTTCCCGGATACTTTCAATCTGATCTTTTTTGTCGTGTAATAGAGTATCAGCCTCAAAAGGGCTTTTAATTACCCTGGGAGTTAAGAAAATAAAAAGATTGGTTTTGTCTTTCCCAGTTGATCGAGATCGAAATAACCAGCCAAGCAGGGGAATATCTCCTAAACAGGGTACCTTATATTCGACTCGTGAAATATCGTCATCAATCAATCCGCCAATAACCACAGTATTTTTATCTTTCACGATAACTGTAGTTTCTATGGTTCGTTTTAAAGTCGTTGGTCGAAAATCGGTAGTGGATTCAAGAGCTGTCACTTCCAGAGAAAGCTTTAACCGAACCATCCGGTCTTTGCTGATCTGCGGTGTTATTTTTAATGTTTTGCCCACATCTTTATATTCAAAGGAACTAAAGGTATCATTATTGGTAGTAGTGGATTTGGTTTGAAAAGGAATATTTTTACCAACTGTGATTTTGGCCTCTTCATTATTTGTGGTTAAAATCTGCGGGGTTGAGAGAATATTTACGTCCTTATCCTTTTGATAAGCCTGAATAACCGCTGATATACTGGGAAAGGGAATACCGCCGATATTCAGGGCTTCACCAAAAACGCCCAGGGCAAAGCCCGGCGGCAGGGGCACAGGAAAATTCATATTGGTATTTGGATCATAATTAGGTGTAGAAGTATAACCAGGATCTCCCCCTAATGCACCTCCTCCAAAACCTCCGCCAATGCCGCCGTCTCTGCCGTCGTAGGAGGCTTCATGCCCTGCAACCCATTCAGCCCCTATTCTAAAGTTTTTGTTTACGTTCACCTCCATAATAAGGGCCTCGATATATACCATTGACCGTGGAATATCGATTTTTCGGATGATTTCCTCTAAAACCTGGTAATCTTCCTTATCAGCCATGATAATCAGACTGTTGGTGGCCTTGTCGGCTGTGATCCGAATTTTGCTGGAAAGCACAGGAGCCAGTTTCTTGCCCCTTACAGTGCTGGATTGTTTCTGGGGAATTTCCTGCAATACCTTGGCCAGATCTTCGGCAGTGGCATTTTCCAAATAATAAACTCTGATTTTTTCTTCTCCCCTGGGAGTTTTCTTGTCAAGCATCTTGATCAGCTTTTTAATTCTGATAATTTCTTCCTCACTGGCAATTACCACAATGGTATTGGTTCTTTCATCTGCCACAAAGGTAATTGGTTTGGAAGATGTACCCTTTCTCACTTTTATCTTTGTTTTAAACACTGTGTTTAACAGGCTGACCAGTTTACCTGCATCAGAAAACTCTACGGGAATAACGGATATCTCCCTGCCAACTCCAGGAATATCAATGGCTTTTAGAATTCTTGTGAGCCTCACAAGATTTGAGGCAATATCCGTTATAATTAAAATATTGGTTGAAGGATAAGCCAGTATAATACTGCTTTTGGATATAAGCGGCGTAAACAGCCTTTTAATTTCAGCAGGATCCGCATACTTCAAAGGAATGAGCTGGGTTATAACCTTATCTTCGGCTGAACCGGACTCGGCCCTCAGCCTGGTTTCAATGCTTTTGGTTCGGGCATCTTTAGCCGGCACTATTTTAATCACCTGACCGGCCTGAACTGTTGCATAGCCATGAACTTCCAGCACGGATTCAAAAACCTTATAGGCCTCAGCCAAAGAAATTTTGCCGGGTGAAAGGATGGTAACCTTGCCTTTAACGCGGTGATCAATTACAAAATTTTTACCTGTGAGCTCGCTTATAAATTTTATAAAAACAGCGATGTCCACATCATTAAAATCAATTGCAACATATTTATTTGAACCCTTTGCACTCTTTTGACTGCCTTTTGATGATTCAGAGGATGTGCCTGGTTTAACATCGCCGGCTTTAACGCTGCCTATTGTGATTCCTGTAAAAAAAATAAAAAGCAGGCAGCCGGGAATTAATTTAAACAGGATAAATTTAGAAAGGTTCATGTGAAAAATCATATTATTTTACCATCTCTGATATAGTTTTTGTTTTCATTGAATCATATAATTAATGGTTCTTATACTGCCCCGGCGCTTAACATCTACCTGCACGCTGGAAGAAGTTTTAAGATTTTCATAAAGTTTGAGAGCGTCATCCACGGTCTGGATATTTTCGCCGTCCACTCCCATGAGAACATCACCGTTTCGTAATCCCATCCTTCTGAAAATAGAGTTTGGCTTTATGCTTGATAATTTTAAACCGCTTGCCTCTCCATTTTCCATATGGGGTCGTATCTTTATCTGGGTCATTAATTTGCTGATGTCTTTAATTGAATCTTCTATAAGTGAACGTTTTAAATTGATTTTTTGGGTTCTTTTGGCGCCTGGGCGAGAAAAATTTGCGGTCCGGCCTCTTGTTTTTGTGGAAGATCGGCTGGTTTCAACCTTTTCCATTGTTAAAACTTCATCTTTGCCATTTACTTCCAGGATTACCTTTTCTCTCAGGATCATTTTAACAACGGCATCTTCTAATGAATCCCCTTTTTTATAAAGATTCTGTTTTCTGGTTTTTTTCACCTCTATAACCGCGTAATTGGTATTACCTTTTCCAAAAACCGTTCCCCACAATTTTAAATTCAGCTCGGTCTGCTTTAAAGCCGCCAGATCAACCTGAGATGCTTTGTCTTTTACCAAAGTAGCACCTTGCAGATGAAAAAGATTCCGGCTTGTTATAGAGTCATAATAAGACAAAGGCAACACCCTGGCAGAGTGCTGCTCGGCAAAACCAGTTGAAATCTGTTTTGCGGATTGGGTCTGCCCAATCTGCATTGTGGCAAAATTATAAAAACCGTCCACAAGATAATAGCTGGTTCCTGTAATAAAAAGAATATTTAAAAAAGTTAATAAATAACGTATCATTTTAAAGAAAAACCCGGTTTTGCGATAGTGCCGTGAATTTTAAATGAAAGCCCTTTTGCTTTGATAAGCCCAACCGAAAACAGTCCTGACGGTAATTTTTTTTTTAAAACTGCGATTAACTTTGGAGTTGGTTTTAAAAGGCCGCTAAGTTTTAAAATACTATTTTCCAGAGGTTGTCGCAATAATATTATTCCAGCAACTTTACCATTCATCTGAGGACTTTTTAAAGTACAATTTTTAATATCCAAATTTCGATTTCGCAGGATTAAATCTGTTTCAATTTTTGTAATATCTATCTTTGTAATCGTAAAAAAAGGTGGTTTAAATTTTATTGAACCTTTGGATATGCCCAGAGTGGCGGTTCCATTACCAAAGAGCCCTTTATTTTTATAAAAAATTTTACCATCTAAAATACCGGATAGTTGATAATCAGTTAAAGATTCCAGGGCTGCCAGATCTTTAATTTGAATTGCACCTAACCTTGCTTCAATCTCAATTTGCGATGAATTTTCAGTGGGTTTTAAGCTGGTTTTCCCGACCAGCCTGCCCTTGCCGATTTTACCTTTAAAAACAAGCTGTTTTTCAGATCCAAAGAGAGTAAAAATTTTGGGCTGAAGTTTTAATTGATCAAAATTGATAATATCCTTTTTTTTATAAGCCAGGTTGAGCTGGTTAATTTTCAAGCCAGGGGGAAAAACCGGCTTTATCAGATCAACGGATAGTTCCAGCTCCGGACTGGTATTTTCCAGGCTGTTTTTCAAATGAGTTTTTACCTGTTCTGAAGGGAACAGATAATACAGAAAAAAAATAACCGCTGTTATCGTATATCCGGCGTATAAAAAAAATTTTCCGGTTTTATTCATAATAATTTAAACCAATTCAATTTAGTCGGTCGGGTCTGTTCTATGGCTTTTTGCCCTATAACTGCAGGGTTTCTACTTGCAAAATAGAGTTAACCAGGCCCTTTTTTTTATCGGTTTTAGATATTGTAATCCTTTTAATCTGAACCATATTTTTTGAGATTTCCACTCGATATAAATAGGAGATCAGCTGTTCCATGGTAATGCCCTGCACCTTCATTTCAACCAGCGATATTTTGTAGGGGCTGTTTTTACGAATAGTTGTGGATGGTTTCATATAAACAATCCGATCTTTAATTGATGTTTGCCCTGCCAGCTGGTCCAGAAAAGAAAAAAGTGTAAAATTTTTACTTCTTTTGGTCAGTTTGCTGCGCGATGATTCAGTATTTTTAATAATTGCGTTATATTGGGATTGCAGATTTTGCATCTCGGAAAGGGTCTTTGCCTGGGAAACAAGTCTTCTCTGATACTGCTTTTTCCCGTCAATTATTGGAAAAATAATAAATTGAACGATCAATAACAGTACCAGGCATCCCCCCCCGAGACCCACCACCAGTTTTTCTCTTTTCTGCAATTTAACAGCCATTATCCAGATTCGCCCAATAAATTAATCTTTGAAGTCCTTAATAGTCTATTTATAATTTATGATTGAGAATTTATAATTGAAAATTTATAACTGAATTTTTAATTTAAAACGGATTCGTTTCCCTGTCTTTTCCTGGTTAGCCGAGCTAATGGTCACTTTTTGAAAGAGCTCATCTTTAGCCAGACGGCTTTTTATTTCATCCACCCCATTAAATGTATCTGTACTGCCGGATATTGTCACGATCTCTGCCCCCACCAAAAATCTGGTAATTTCAAAATCAGTTTTTCCAGGAATCAATTGGCTTATATTATTTAATATATCTATAATTTTTATTTGTTCCTGCGATTCTGAGGAACCTGCCATATCTTGCTGTGCCTCTTTTAACTTGACGCGCATCTGTTGCAAAGGGTCAACAATTCTTTTTACATCTGGAAAAGTGGCGCTGAAAACCGCCTTGATATTATTATCCAGGGTGGTCAGCTCTTTTTTCAGCAAATAGGAATCAAAAAGAATATTGCTTAAAAAAGCGCAGATCATCAATAAAAAAAGCAGGCTGCAGCCGATCATGCTGGATCGGTATTCAGTCCAGTGTTTGTTAATAACAGAGCGCCGCTGGCAAAAATTAATACACCTTGTATCGCTGATCTCCAAAGCAGCAAGGGCATAGGCATTATACATCAAATCCGGAAACCAGCCCTGATCATCCTGGATATCTTTTGCAATCTGAGAATCATAGACAGGATCAACATTTTGTACCGCCAGTTTTAATATTTCAGCCATTTTCTGGATAGCACGTTTTGTTTTAATACCATGTCCTGTAAGATAAACTGCTTGAGGAAAAAAATCAGCATCCTGCTTTTGATTTATAGCTGTTAAGGTTTGCTCAATATTAATACACAGCAGTTCAAGTGGATCATGGCCTGCAACATTTCTGGGAAAAATCCGGACCAGATAGAGCTGATTATTATTAATAACAAAAAGCGCGTTCTTTTCATTATCAGTGTCAATAAGCAGTGCTTTGGGCAAAAATTCCGGTTTTTTTATCAGGCTCAAAACTGCCGGTAAACCGCCGATAGTTACTATTTCCGGTTTTATATGAGCTGATTCCAGGATTGCCAGAAAATTTTCCAGCCTGGATTTTTCAATTGAGGCTGCCAGTATTTCGGTTTGCTCACCTGTGGTCAAAACCTGAAAATCAAAAGCCAGACTATCAACCGGCTGAGCCATAGAAGATTCAAGCTCAAAGGGCAAAATCTGTTTGATTTTTTTTTCATCCTGAAATGGAACCTTAAGATTACGAAATGAAATCCATTCAGCAGGTAAGGATGTTATACAAATTACATCAGAAATATCAATCTTTTTTGCAATTATGGCAAGAGCGGATCGTAAACCAGACTGATCGTCATCTTTTGCTGAAAGCGGTGCCTGAGCAAAACCGGTCAACAAGCTGCTGCGCAAGCTGGTTTTAACCAGGACAGCCGATACCAAATCATAGCGAATATCAAGACCAAGGATTGTGCTGCTCATAGCTAATTTCGTACCCTTTAAAAAAACTGAATTTAAATATCCAGCTTATATGTTCAAATCTAATCTATTCCAAATAAAAGCATTTTTCGTGCCAGGTAGGGGCGAATGGCCGTTCGCCCCTGTAAAATTGAATGTAAAAATAAAAACCAAAAGGCCCAGCCAGGATATAATTTTATACTATATTCTACTGAACCTGCCAATTCAAGACCTTACAGTACCATTTTCCTGAATTTCTTAGTTTTTCGCGTTGAATAACGGCCGTAATTATGATCTGAATCTTGTGAAGGGTTGCCGTTGCCCTAATCCTGAAAATATCGCTTGAAGTGGTGATAAGCGCAGGATTAATCTCAATGCTGCTAAAACCGGGAACATTTTTATACCAGGCAGGACTGGTTAAGTCATGCAGATAATTACCATCGGATTTTTCCTGACGATAATCATACAGAGCCTGGGCAAAATCTTCATCCTCTGAGGGAAGCAAGGCAGCCAGAACCGGCAATTCCGCCGTGTTAATATTGATTCTGCCTTCATAGCTGAACTTGTTGTTGCCCAAAGGTCTCTCCCCGTAAATTGTGATAAAGTTGGCAAGTCCCATAATGCCGCCAACCCCATAAAAAATTTCCGGTATAATTCCTTTTACCAGAGACACATCGGCAAGATGATCAAAGGGCCCGTTATTACAGGGGTATGGTGGATCAAGATCCTGATAATAACTGGATTCAGCCCCGCTCAGACCGGTAATGGCATCATCATCGCCTGAATCAAGCCAGTCTTTTACGGCATTTATAATTATTAAAGGGTCGGTTTCTTCCAAATCCGGGTAAAATGAGATCAGCCGGTTTGCGAAACGCTCCCACATGGCCCTTTGAATATCATTAAAATAACGTGCTTTAGGGAATTGAACAAGAGCGTTGATTTGAATGCGGCTCATCTCATCAATAATACTTAGCTTTAAATTCCCATCCTCAAAAGGAATTTCATCTATTATCCCATCGACCTTTTCAGGATCAGCCCAATCCTCCTGTAAAGAGTCTGTCTGAGACTGGTTTCGGTCATTGATAAGCAAGGCCATGGCAGCGTGAACCCCGGATTCAGCCATTGCAATTAATGTTATCCGATCCCTTGTTATGGCTGCTGCTTCCACATTTGAACGTGTTTTTTGATTTAAGGCCAGTCCGGCTGTTATTAAAACAGTGATAACCGCCAGGGTTATCAAAAGGGCAATTCCCTGATTATTTTTATATAATTTTTTATTAAATTGCACTTAAATTTTTTCCCTGATAACCGGCAGATATACCCTTGTTTCAAAAATTCTGGAAAATGACTCATCACCTGGTTCAAGCCCTAGCTCAAGCTTGATACCAATGGACACTGGGGTGGCATATTTAAATTCATCTGATTCAGAATCCCAGTAATCAGTAGCATTATCTTCATCATCAAAATAAACAAGTTCAAAAGATTTGATATTTTCACAGAGAATCGGATCATCCTCTTTTTCTTCAAAATCAGGATAGGGATAAAGTTCGTCAGAGCGTTTCATTATAAAACAGCCATCCTGGTCTTTTGTAATATAATAAATAATGATGGCTATTCCCTGCCTGACCGACCGATTAAGGGGAATATGAGCCAAAGATGAAAACCTGAGAAAGGAAAAGGTTTTTGAGTCTACCTCGACATTTTCACCTTTTAAACGAAATTTATCAGCAGGATCATCAAAACCGGGAGGTGCATAGCGCGGTGGCAATGCCAGATGGATGGATGCCAAATCCAGGGTTATCCGATTCAGGCAATCATTGGCCATCTCAGAAAAATTAATATGTTGTTCCAGTGCATCAGCGCTGGAAAAAACTGTGTTAAAAGATGTAAAGAGAGTGGTTATAACCACAGCAAAAATTGTAATGGCCACCAGAATTTCGAGCATGGTAAATCCTTTTAAATGGCCGTTTTTTGGAAAAATTCTTTTGGCTTGTGGGATAGATGATAAATCAACCTGGATTAACATATTTTTTTTATTCAACCAGAAGCATATACGTGGTTAATGAATAACTGTCATTCTCATTAACGATGCTGACAGTTAGTCTTTTCAGTTGAGGCCCTGAATCCTGTAAAATCTCGGACTCTATCTCTTGTGTGGCAATCTGCCAGGTGTAGCCGTCAAAATTCTCCCCGAAATCACCGCTTTCAGCAGCCAGGTCATCTAAAGAAATGCTGCGCAGTTGAGCAATTTTTCCTTGAGCCAGATAGGAAGCGGTTGTATAAAACCGGGCCCTGCTATGCATAAAAATAGTCTGGGTGTGAAGCCGGTAGACACTTACCATGGCAATGGCAATTATTGAAACAGCCGCCATGATTTCAAGCAGGGTGAAGCCTTCGTTTGCTCTGGCATTTGCTCTGGCATTTG